>CAUZNJ010000001.1:0-29073 GCA_963580965.1 Alphaproteobacteria bacterium
CTCTAAATCCACCCGGGCTGGGTTCGATCGATACAGGATCAGACTGCAATAGCTCGGCAGCCGCATCGCGGCCTTGAGCAAAGATGTCGCGGCAAGCAAAAATGAGGGCCGACCCGCCCACGGTCAAGGAGCGCGACGCGCCCGTGCCATTGCCGGTTGCGACGCGGTCGGTATCGCCCTGGACGATGCTGACATCATCAGCTGCACAGCATAGAGCCTCTGCCACGAGTTGGGCATAAACCGTCTCGTGTCCTTGGCCGTTTGACATCGTGCCAATCAACAACACAATCTGCCCGTCATCGCCAATCTGAATCGTCGCTTCTTCATCAACGTGCATACCGCACGCTTCGATCGTTGACGATAAGCCGATACCACGCAGCCGGCCCCGGCCAAGTGCCAAATCTCTCCGGGCAGAAAAGCCATCAAAATCAGCGAGCAGGCAGGCGCGGGCTAAATTAGCCTGAAAATTTCCCGTGTCGTAGATGACGCCGAGCGCATTAGTATAAGGTAGTTTTTCAGCTGCAATCATGTTGCGCTGTCGTATCACGACCGGTGATATACCAAGCTCGCGCGCCGCCACGTCGACCAAACGTTCAATTATAAACATGACCTCCGGCTGTCCGGCACCCCGATAGGGTGCCGTCGGCACGGTATTGGTGAACATCGCGCAAACATCAATTTTGGCCGCCGGGATATCATAAACGCCAGGCAACGTCCGTCCCCCGGCAATGGGCGAAACGAGTCCGCGTGGCGAAAAATAGGCGCCGAGGGCTGCAAAAGTAGAAACTCGCACCGCCTGAAAGCGACCGTCCCCGTCAAAGGCCAGGGCCGCCGTTGACACCTGATCGCGTCCCTGGGCATCGCTGACCATCATCTCACTACGGCTGGCGATCCATTGCACCGGCCGGCCGGTGCGCCGGGCCGCCAATAAGACCAAAACCTGTTCTGGGTAGACATGGTTCTTAGCACCAAAACCGCCGCCGACATCCTCAGTGATGACATGGATGCGGTCTCCTTCCACACCAAGAATGGCTTCAGCAATGACCCGTTGCAGCAGGTGAGGCTTGCTTGCTGCCGCCCGTAAGGTCCAGCGGCCAGTAACCGCATTCCAATCACCGGTATAAACACGCGGCTCCATTGGATTGGCTGCGAGCCTGTTATTGACGACGGAAATTTTGACCATATGGCCAGCTTCGGCAAAGGCCTTATCGACAGCCTCGCCATCACCCTTGTGAAAGCGAAAATAGACGTTTCCGGGATACCCAGGCCACAGCAACGGCGCACCATCGGCCGCCGCCGTATCCGGAGCGGTGACGCTGAGCAGAGTTTCGTATCCGATATCGACCAACTCAGCCGCGTCCTGCGCCTGGGCCACAGTATCGGCAACAACGAAGGCCAGCGGTTCGCCAAGGTATCTTGCTGTGCCCCGTGCTAAAACAGGCTGCAACGGCACGTTTGCACGCTCATCAGCGTTTGGAGGCGGCAGTTCCCATGGGATGAGGCCAAGCGCTGCGATCTCGGGATCGTCGGCGCCAAGGACGGCTATAACGCCGGGCGCCAAAACCGCCGCTGATGTATCGATGCCAGTAATGCGGGCATGGGCGACAGGCGATCTTATAACAATCCCATGAGCCAGCCCCGGCGGGTTCCAATCGGCTACGTAACGGCCCCGCCCTGTCAGCAGGCGAACATCCTCTCGGCGGCTACCAAGGCCCGTCGAGACATCAGCAGAAAAGGTTTTCCTTGGTGTTTCGTCGTTCATCAGAACAGATATTTTGCGGCAACTGGGGAGTGCCAGGGGGCTAGCTTGACAGGGTACATATTGTGATCAGAATAAGACATTATAGCCATCTGCACCACCCGATAAGGACCAACTGCCGTGCCAACAATTGCCGCCGTTGAGACCATCCTTGTCCAACTTCCAACCCGGCGCGAACATCGGTGGACCGGCCTGACAGAGCCCATTGGTCGATATCTTCTGATCCGCGCCGTTGATAGTGATGGGCGTGTTGGATGGGGTGAAGCACCTGCCCTAAAGGATTGGGGCGGCGAGTTTGGCCGCTATTTTGGCGAATCACCCCAGATCGCCCGAACCGTTATCGAAAATTATCTAGTGCCCGCCGTTATCGGCGTCGAGCTTGGAAATATTTCTGAACTACACGCCCGTATGGACGCCATCATCAAAGGCTATCCTTACTCCAAGGCGGCGGTTGAATTTGCCGTTTACGATCTGACCGGACGGTGGCTCGATGTTCCTGTTCATACCCTACTCGGCGGACGGGCGCGCAACACGGTACCAGTCACCCATTCCATCGGCCTCATACCCATCGAGGACGCGGAACGCGAAGCTGCCCAGGTCGCCGCCGAAGGCATACGCACAATTAAGATAAAAATTGGAATCGACCCCAAGCGCGATGTCGATATCGTCCGCGTCGTGCGCAGCGCCGCAGGCGATGATGTCGATATCTGCGTCGATGCCAATGAAGGTTACGAGACGCCGGGCCAAGCTATCAACGTGGTTCGCCAGATCGAAAAATATCGCATCAAGTATGTCGAACAGCCCGTCATGGGTATCGAGCGGCTAGCTGAGGTTGCGCGCGCCATCGACCCGCCGGTGATGGCCGACGAATCAGCCTGGAATAGTCACGACGTCATTCAAATAATCGAGCACCGTGCAGCCCAAATCGTCTCCATTTATACGACCAAGCCAGGCGGTCTATACAAGGCCATGGAGGTCGGTGCGACGTGCCGGGCCGCCGGCATCATCTGCAATGTTAACGGATCGGTGGAAACTGGCGTCGGCAATCTCGCTAACATCCATCTCGCAGCAGCCGCCCCGGCAGTGACGCTATCTTGCGTAGTGCCAGTTTCGACACCCGCCGAATATCTCGGCGGGAGAATCGGCGGTATCTATTACCGCGACGATCTAATCAAACAGCCGATGAAGCTGGTCGATGGCCATATAGAAGTACCGACAGGGCCCGGCATGGGCATTGAGGTCGACTTGAGCAAAATTGAAACCTATCGCGTGCGTGACTGATCCATCGCTACGTTTAACGGAGTGCGTTTATGCGCAAAGAGATCGTCAGGCGTCAGGTCGCCGCGATGGCCGAACATGGCCTAGACGCCATCGTTTGTTGCTCACCTGAGAATTTTGCGTATACGGCGGGATTTGTCGTTCCTTCTCAACCACTGATCCGCCACCGCCATGCCATGACCATCGTTGATGCCAATGGTCAAACAGCTGTAGTCGGCGTTGATATGGAAGCGACGACTATCACCGGCAGACTGCCCGAAGTCAGAAGCCGCATATGGCGGGAGTTCTCCGACGATGCCATGGCGGTACTCGCCGACTTCCTGACGGAACTTGGTCTCGCACAGGCGCGCATTGGCATTGAGATGGACTATTTGCCAGCCGGGGATTGCGCCCGATTGGCGGCTGCCCTTCCGTCGGCGCACTTAAAACCTTGCGAAAGCATCTTGGCCGGCCTACGCCAAATCAAGACACCGGACGAAATCACTCTCCTCCGCCGGCTGTCCCGGATCGCCGATCAGGCCATCACCGACGCTCTCAGTGCCGTCAAGGCCGGCGATACGGAATTAGATATTGCTGGCCATATGACCCAGCATTTGTACACACTCGGCGCCGAGAACTTCAAGTTGATGATCGTTGCCACCGGCGAACGCAGTCAGTTTCCTAACGTCGGTCCGTCGGAGCGAAAATTGCGGCGCGGCGATGTTTGCCGGGTCGAAATATTCTCGGTTATTGGTGGCTATCAAGCTGGCGTCTGCCGGACGGCGGTCGTACAGGAGGCCCCACCGCATGCTGAACGCATCTGGCAGCATCTTGTCGACTGCAAATACCGAATCATGGAGATGGTAAAGCCAGGTGCCAGTTGTCTCGTTATCTACAATGCCTTCATCGCCCAACTAGCAGAGATGGACCTGCCGCCCATCTCCTTCGTTGGCCACGGCATTGGCTTGCATCTACACGAGGATCCTTATCTCGGCGAAACGCCAATCCTCGGACAGCCCGGTAGCGACGCGATGCTGGAGGCCGGTATGGTACTTGGTTTTGAACCTCTGTGTTACCGCACCGGTTACGGCTTCGGCATGCAAAACAAGGACATGTTATTGGTCACCGGCGGCGGTTCAGAACTGCTGTCGGATTACGCCAATACCGACCAGCTTCTGGTGGTCGAATGAAGCACAGAGCATACCAATGAAAGTTACGATCCTCGGCGGTGGTAGCGGGGGGGCGGCATCCGCCGTGGAGCTAACCCTCGCCGGCCACGAGGTCTGCCTATGGAGCCGAGCAGCGGAAACACTCGATCCATTTCGTACTGCTGGTGGTATTGCTTACGATGGCGTCCTCGGCGACGGCACTGTGCCGGTACGCCTTACGAATGACATGACAATAGCCATACAGGGGGCGGAAGCCGCCGTCGTCGCACTGCCTACCTATGCACATAACGCCGTGGCGCGTGCCCTGTCCGCCGCCCAATGGCCGGAAGACCGGCCAGTGATTCTCAATCCGGGACACACGGGCGGCGCAATGGAATTCACAACTTCCTATCAGCGGACCGGCGCCACGGCCCCGCCAATTGCAGCGTTCTCGACTTTGACCTACGTAGCACGAAAATATAGCCCTAAACGCGTCACCATCAGCGGCCACGCCAAGGCCGTGCGCATGGCTTCTCTGCCCAGGGCCGAGGCCGCCATGGTTGTCGGTGCGGCATTGTTTTCCTCCGCCCAGCCCGTTGCTGACGTGCTAGCCGCAGACCTCGCAAACGTCAATATGGTCCTGCACCCACCCGGCGCAGTTCTGGCTGCCGCCTGGGTCGAAGCGCGCGACGGCGATTTTTCCTTCTATGTTGATGCCATGACCCCCGGTGTCGCCCGGGTCATGCGCCAACTCGACGATGAACGCCGCGCCGTTGCCCGTTCCTTTGGCCATGATTTACCCAATCTAATCGCGGAAATGCAACGCATCGGTACGGTCGAGTCGAATATCACAGACACCAATGATTTCCCCGCCGCAATCGCTACCGGAGAGGCCAATCGCCATATCAAAGGTCCAGATTCCCTGTGCCATCGTTACTATCGGGAAGATTTCGGCCACGGGCTACTGCCTTTCCTCGAACTGGCCGCCATCGCCGGGGTTGCAACGCCAACTGCGCAATCACTATTCACACTGGGTGCAGCGCTGTCCGGAAATGATTATCATAAGGGCGGACGTACCGCCGAGGCCATGGGCATCGCCGGCCTGAACAAAGAACAATTACTACAACGGGTGAAAAACTAATGAAGTGGGAAGAAAGAACGATCGCTATCGTCGCCGGCGACCGGCGAGAACAGGAAATCGCCCGCTGCGTTGCTGCCACTGGCGCCGATGTACGCGCCTATGGGTTTCCATGGCCTGATGAGGGCATTAATGGCGTGACCCACGCCCCTTCCGCCGCCGCCGCCCTGGCTGGCGCCGAAATCGCCTTATTTCCCATTCCCGGCATTGCACCGGACGGTGCTCTATTCGCACCTTTATGCAATGAACGGATCATCCCCAACCGCGTCATGCTGTCGGCCATGAAACCCAATCCTAATATTATTCTCGGCTGGCCCGACGCCAAGCTAAAGGCCTTATGCGAGGAATTGTCGATTAAATATCACGAATACGAGGCCGACCGCGGTTTAATGCTGCTGCGCGGGCCCGCCATCGTCGAAGGCATGCTTCAAGTCATCATCGAAAATACCGACATCACCATCCACAAGGCCAATATTGTTATGGTTGGTTATGGCACCATCGGCGAGCTATCGGCGCGGACCCTCGTGACGCTCGGCGCCAACGTCACAGTGGCCGCTCGAAACCCGGTGCAACGAGCCGCCGCCTATGCCACTGGAGCCGAGACGATGGAATTATCCGGCCTCGACGACATCCTTCCCGGAACCGACATCCTGATCAATAGCGTTCCAGTGCAACTTGTGACCCGAGCGATGCTAGAAAAAATGCCGAAACACGCCCTTCTCGTCGATCTAGCGGCGCCGCCGGGCGGCATTAATCGAGATGCCGCCGAGGCACTGGGCCTGCGCTTCGTTTGGGCCCGCGGCCTTGGGTCGCGCGCGCCAGTCACGGTAGGGCGCAGCCAATGGACGGGTATTCGTCCGCGCATCGAGAAGATTTTTGAGAACTACGCCTGAACCAGGCGCTTATAAATCGAGCTTTAATCGGACGATAGCAAAGGAGAAAAATCATGCCGTTCGTCGTCGTTGAAATGTGGGAAGGCCGAACCGTTGACCAAAAGCGTAATCTTGTGAAAGCAATCACCGACGCCATGGTCGAGCACGCCGCCTGCAAATCTGAGCACCTGCACGTCGTCATTCACGATACCCCGAAAAATAGCTGGGGCCGCAACGGAAAACTCGGCATCGATATGGAGGAAAACTGATATGGCCGAAACATCAGAGCAACCCCGTCCCGTAGCATTTGGCCACATATTGCTTAGAGTCGACGATATCGAACGCTCCGTGAATTTCTACGTCGACGGCGTCGGCTTTACTATCCGCCCTGCCAAACCCCTGGCCGACGGCCGCGCCTTCACCGCCTTCCACCATGGATTTTCCCTGATTGCTGGTAAGGATAAAGCCCATCAACAGATCGATCATATTGCCTTTGAGGTTGATAATGTACGCGCCCTGAGCGAACGCCTAAAGGCGCGTGGTACGCATTTTCAGGAAGAACTACACGACGGCCCCTACGGCCTAACGATCTACGTCTCCGACCCTGACAACAACCGCATTGAACTGTATCAGGTGGGGCTTAAGGCTTAGAAAAGTACTGTGAAATGTTCGAGTTCATAAGGCCAAAAGTGACCCAGACCCCCGGATTATGTCACTTAACTTTGAATCTTTGTAACCGATTTATAACTCAATAAAAAATCAACGGCCTAGCTGTTTTCAGCTAAGCCGTTGATTTAAATGGTGGGCCCGACGGGGTTCGAACCCATGACCCTCTGATTAAAAGTCAGATGCTCTACCAACTGAGCTACAGGCCCACAACGTGGCGCGCGACGTAACGCAAATTAAGGCGGCAACATAGGAACCGTCCCGCCGCCGGTCAACCACCCCCTCGCTGATAGAGGACTTGCTCAGCAAAAAGGGGAGTTACATCGCCATTCCGGGGTAATCGAGTCAATCTACAGATCCCCTAGCCAGCTTTTTCTGCATAAGCGCGCGTACGGCGGGTGTAACGAACGGCGTTATGTCACCGCCCAGACGCGCAACCTCCTTCACCAATTTCGAGGCGATGAAGTGGTTGTTCTCCGATGCCGTCAGGAACACCGTTTCTACATCAGGGTTAAGTCGGGCATTCATACCAGCCATCTGGAATTCATACTCAAAATCGGATACAGCGCGCAGGCCACGAATAATGATGCTGGCCCCCTCCGCATTGACAAAATCTGTCAGAAGATTGTCAAAGGAGCGCACAACGATGCGCTTATCATAACCATTAGGTAGCTTGGCGACCGCAGAATCAACCATTTCTACCCGTTCCGCGACCGAGAATAAGGGGCCTTTACCAGCATTTATGGCAACCCCAACGATCAGCTTGTCAACCACCCGCAAAGCCCGGGTAATGATGTCGAGATGACCCACCGTCAGGGGGTCAAACGTGCCGGGGTATACCCCCGTCCGCGGCCCTTCTTCAGCTGGGCTCATGATTTATCGCCTTCTTGGTCACTCGTTCTCTCGGTGTCATTCACGGGAGCACCAGTTTCCGCACCACCATCCCCAACTCCGGATACGTCCATCTCGGCGAGATCGTCGTCCTCATCCGTGTCGCCAACATCACGGAAGCGAGTGACGGACATGATCCGCTCGTCCTCCGCGACCCGAAATAGGGACACGCCTCGGGTTCTCCGACCGACGACGCTGACATCATCAACAGGTACGCGAATAAGCTGCCCGCCATCGGTGACCATAACAATCTGGTCGTTATCGATGACCGGAAAGGCAGATATTGTACGCGCTCCCGGTTTTCCAGCTCGCCGCAGATCGATGCCATCGATGCCCTGGCCACCGCGCTTGGTGATACGATATTCATAAGACGACGAGCGCTTGCCAAGACCATCATCCGTGATGGTAAGCACAAATTGCTCAGCGGCCTGCATACATACAAAATCTTCCTCGGGCAGGCGCTTGGCCGTATCCTCGTCGCGCTGGCTATCATCTTCGCGACCCATGTAGTCGCCAGTTGCCAGTCGGCGCCGAGCGCTGACAGCACGCAGGTAATCATCCCGCTCCTGCGAGACCGCATCGACATGGGTCAGCGCCGACATGGTAATGACTTCGTTGCCCTTGGCCAGACGAATTCCGCGAACCCCGGTCGAAGTGCGGCCACTAAAAACGCGAACGTCGGTAACGGGAAAACGAATACACTTGCCGTCGCGGCTGTTGAGTAAGATATCATCACCCTCGGTACAAGTGCGCACCCGCACTAGCCGGTCCCCCTCATCCAGCTTCATGGCTATCTTGCCATTAGACATGACGTTGGTGAAATCGCTAAGGCGATTACGCCTGACGCCGCCACTGGCCGTCGAAAACATAATAAACAGATCACCCCAGCTTTCCTCGTCTTCGGGCAAGGGCATGAGGGTGGAAATACTTTCGCCCTGCTGTAACGGAAGCAAGTTAATTAACGGTCGGCCGCGCGTCGTTGGCGTGCCGACGGGCAGCTTATAGACCTTCATTTTGTAGACCATGCCGGTCGATGAGAAAAATAACACAGGCGTGTGGGTAGTCGTCACGAATACTTCGGCGACAAAGTCTTCATCCCGCGTTGTCATTCCGGACCGGCCCTTGCCACCACGGCGCTGAGAACGATACGTGCTGAGTGGCACCCGTTTGACGTAGCCCGTATTAGTTACGGTGACGACCATGTCCTCGCGCTGGATCAGGTCTTCAAGATCGTGCTCAAATTCGCTGTCCTCGATCGCAGTCCGGCGCGGCGTCGCAAACTGCTCCTTTGCCGCTAAAAGTTCGGCGCGCATGATGCCGAATAGCTTCTCGCGAGAGCTTAATATTTCAAGGAATTCAGCAATTCGTAGGCCAATTTCGCGCAGGTCATCGCCAATTTTATCGCGCTCCAGCCCCGTTAAACGATGCAGGCGCAAATCCAGAATTGCGCGGGCCTGCTCATCTGACAGATTATAGTTCCCATCAACGACCTGGCGGTCCGGCTCGTCGAGAAGCTCGATCAATGGGCGTACGTCCTCAGCCGGCCATGGTTTGGCCATCAGTGCGGCGCGCGCTTCCGCCGGGCTGCCAGCGGCACGGATCAGGGCGATCACTTCATCCAAATTGGCAACAGCGACGGCGAGGCCGGCCAAAACATGTGCCCGGTCCCTAGCCTTCCCAAGTTCGTAAATGGTACGTCGGCGAATTACCTCTTCTCGGAATTCGATAAAGGCCGCAATTATTTGCAGCAGATTCAACTGCTCAGGGCGTCCGCCGATCAGCGCTAGCATGTTGACGCCAAAGCTCACCTGCAGCGGCGTGAACCGGTACAACTGGTTCAGAACGACTTGGCCTTCAGCATCACGGCGCAGCTCGACAACCACACGAATGCCGTTGCGGTCTGATTCATCGCGAAGATCAGATATACCCTCGATTTTCTTGTCACGGACATGCTCGGCGATGATTTCGATCATCCGCGACTTGTTGACCTGATAGGGCATTTCCGTAACGACGATGGCGAATCGATCCTTGCGGATTTCTTCAATCCCCGCCTTGCCACGGATGATCACTGAACCGCGGCCAGTCAGGAAACCCGACATGACACCGGTACGACCAAGAATAATACCACCCGTCGGAAAATCGGGGGCAGGAACGTGGTTGGCGATCACCTCTTCGATGGTGATGTCGGGGTTATCGATATAGGCGCAGCAGGCGTCGATTACCTCACCAAGATTGTGCGGCGGAATATTGGTGGCCATCCCAACGGCGATACCGCCTGCACCATTGACCAATAAGTTTGGAAACTGGGCCGGCAAGACGACAGGTTCGTGGACGGTCTCGTCATAATTCGGCTGAAAATCGACGGTTTCCCTATCGATATCTTCCAGTAGAAAGTGGGCGGAGCGGGCAAGCCGTGCCTCAGTGTAACGCATTGCTGCCGGAGGATCGCCATCCATGGAACCAAAGTTACCCTGTCCGTCTACGAGAGGTAGACGCATGGCAAACCATTGCGCCATACGAACCATGGCATCGTAGATCGCGGAATCGCCGTGCGGATGATAACGACCCATTACATCGCCGACGATGCGCGCTGATTTACGGTACGGCCGGTTCCAGTGGAAGCCGTTTTCGTGCATCGAATAGAGGATGCGACGATGCACTGGCTTGAGACCATCGCGCACGTCAGGCAGCGCCCGGCTAACTATGACGCTCATAGCGTAATCGAGGTAGGAGCGCTGCATCTCCTCTTCAATGGTAACTGGGGAGACGTCGTGCTCAGGCGGTGGAGGGGTAGCGGAAGAAGTGGTCAAGGAACGGCCTTAACAGCAATTATTAGAGGGGACTTGAAATAGGCTCGACGGAGAATCTAATGACCGGCGAGAGCAGCAAAACTATACCATGCACCAAGCGCCGCGTGCAACACCACAGAAGCACACGAAATCATATTACTATCAATGCCTTAAGTGGTATTTTTCAATCACCGATTATCCATTCGCCAAGGTCATATTTCCCAAACAATTCGCAGCGGCAGCAATCCTTATGAAGAGGGCCCCAAAGTGCCGCTTCAAGATTTTCCTTTTTAGGGTAAAATCATGCAATCCTAGTGTGAACAGGTGGAGCAATCATGCCCGAAGCAACATTCGGAATTTTCAATACGATGGCAAATTTAGTAACTGTCGCGGCCATACTCGGTTATCTCAATCACCGTTTCATCGGCTTACCGCACACGATTAGCCTAACCATCATGGACGCGCTTTCATCCGTCAATTCAACGCATCCCCCCCGACATAGCCCCAATTTCGTTTAGGAACGCGCCTCAGCAGCAACACCATCCCAGGACCAATAGTGATCAGCGTCCCCCACAGTTTTTAATTTTCGTTGTGCGCAAACGACACATGCCTTTCTTATCAAGGAAATGGTCAGCGCGTTTAAAGCTAGGGCAGCATGCTGGATAGTGATGCAGGCAACTATTATCCTGAAGTATACTGTCATTCCAATCTGGAAATATCCGGAGACAGGACGTTCCACCATCACCGATAGCATAGTATTTCAACCATGACCCTGCCACACGATGCCTTTATCGATGACGAAGGCGTTTGGAATCAGATATTCACCGGCACCAAAGGTAGCTCAGGAGGCGCGCTATTCCTCGACCGTGACGGCGTGGTAGTGGAGGAAGTTCACTACCTACACAAGGTCGACGATATCCGTCTCGTTCCAGCGGCGGCCACGGTCATCGCTGGGGCAAACCGGCTTAATGTTCCTGTCGTCATCGTCACTAATCAAGCCGGCGTTGGTCATGGTCTCTATAACTGGGCTGACTTTGCTATTGTCCAGAGGCACATCCTAAATAATCTATCACTATTGGGGGCGCGGATCGACGCAGTTTATGCCTGCCCCCATCATCGCGACGCCGATACCCTGTGGGCCCACCCCGATCATCCGGCGCGCAAGCCAAACCCGGGAATGCTAATGCGCGCGGCGACCGCGCTTGGCATCAACCTTTCCTCATCTTGGATAATCGGCGATCGCGCCGGTGATCTGGAAGCAGGCCAACGGGCAGGCATAGCGGGCGGTCTCCACGTCATGGCCGGCCATGGCACGGCACCCGGCGAACGCGATCAGGCCCTGGCGACAGGAACTCCGCACTTTCGAGCCATCGGCATCACGGATATCAGCGAGGCGCCCAGGCACATTCCACTGTTACAAGGGCAAGAAACGCCGCCACAGTCTTGACCCAAAATCCCAAACGCTAGGCGTGATGGGTATTCAATATTTTTCGCGTCATAGTCGCGATCGCCACTCATCCTCCGGTCTGCCGGCGGGGTCCGGCCAATGCTTTCATAGTATCGGATTATCTGAGCCAGAGCGCCGGACTGTTGGGGCGCAGTGCCGATATTCATGGACGGGACCGCTTCCTAGATTAAATGCGCGTCCGGCACAGGCGCAACGCATTGCCTATAACCAAGACAGAACTCAGACTCATCGCAGCAGCGGCGATCATCGGACTCAGCAGAACCCCGAATACCGGATATAGAACGCCTGCGGCGATAGGCACACCAAGCGCGTTGTACACAAAAGCTAGGAACAGGTTTTGGCGAATGTTCGTCATCACCGCCTGGCTCAGCCGCCGCCCCCGTACAATCCCGGCAAGGTCACCCTTGACCAACGTAATACTAGCACTTTCGATGGCGACATCCGTGCCCGTTCCCATGGCGACACCTACGTCAGCCTCGGCCAAGGCAGGTGCATCGTTAACACCGTCACCAACCATCGCGACGACCCGCCCCTCGCCGCGCAGGCGACGCACAGCAGCACCTTTTTGCTCGGGCAAAACCTCCGCCTCGATAGCATCGATCCCAAGATTTTTCGCGACGGCATTTGCCGTAGTACGATTATCACCAGTCATCATAACGATGTGCACACCCTGCGTACGCAGGTCTTTCAGTGCTTGTACCGCTGATTTTTTAATCGGGTCGGCAACAGCGATCAGTCCGACAAGCGCGCCATCAGCTGCGACATACATCACGGTCGCCCCATCGCGGCGCAAATCTTCTGCACGTTTTTCAACACCTACGATATCGATGATAAGATCGCCCATCAGCGTCCTATTGCCTAGCGCCACCGAATGGCCATCAACGATGCCCCGCACGCCCTTGCCCGTCTCGCCTTCAAACCGTGACGCCTCGCCAAAATGTATGCCGCGCTCTTGGGCTGCCGTGACAATTGCTGCCGCAAGCGGATGCTCGCTGCTGCGCTCCAGCGCCGCGGCTAGAGCCAAAATATCAACGCCATCACCAATGGGCTCGACAGCAGTTACCTTTGGCTTACCTTCGGTCAAGGTGCCCGTTTTATCGACGACAAGAGTATCGACCTTCTCGAATCGTTCGAGCGCCTCGGCATTTTTAATCAGTACACCAGCCTGGGCACCACGCCCTGTGCCGACCATGATTGACATCGGCGTGGCCAGTCCCAGTGCACAAGGGCAGGCAATAATCAGCACAGAAACGGCAGCGACCAGAGCATGGGCGATGGCCGGCGCCGGACCCCAAATCAACCAGACAATGAAGACAATCACAGCTATAGCTATCACAGCGGGAACAAACCAACCCGCCACCTGATCAGCGACCCGCTGAATCGGTGCCCGGGTGCGCTGCGCTTCGCCGACCATGGCTATAACACGCGCCAGCATCGTTTCTGCACCGATTTTCTCAGCCAACATGATGAAACTGCCGGTGCCATTTACGGTGCCGCCTATAACTAGGTCCCCTAGCCCTTTTTCCAACGGAATTGGCTCGCCAGTAATCATTGATTCATCAACACTGCTGCGGCCTTCCGTGACCACACCGTCGACCGGGATCTTGCTGCCGGGCAAAACGCGAAGTTGCATGCCTGCGGTAATGTCAGACAGTGATATTTCCTCGTTATCACCATCGGCGCGGATACGACGCGCTGTCTGCGGAGTCAAATCCAGCAATGCGCGCAAGGCCCTGCCGGTTTGTTCTCGGGCGCGAATCTCTAAGACCTGCCCAATCAGAACCAGGATAATGATGACGGCGGCCGCCTCATAATAGACGGCAACGGCCCCGTCATGTCCGCGCATGGATTCTGGAAATAGAACCGGAGAAAATGTTGCAACCAGGCTGTAAAGATAAGCTGCACCAGCACCCAAGCCGATCAAGCTGAACATGTTGAGGCTGCGGTTTATCACCGAGGCCCAGGCACGTTCGAAGAAGATAGCCCCCCCCCACAGAACAACCGGTGTAGCCAGAACGAATTGCGCCCAATTCCAGGCTGATGATGGCAGAAAATGTTTTAGGTCAATGATTTGCCCGCCCATCGCAATGATTAGCAGGGGAACCACCAACACGCCCCCTACCCACATGCGCCGGGTCATGGCGATGAGTTCCACGTTCGGCCCCGCGTCCCCCGTCACGTCCATGGGCTCCAGTGCCATTCCGCATTTCCGACAATCTCCCAGTCCTATCTGGACTATTTCCGGATGCATAGAACATGTGTACTGCGCACCGGGAACAGACGCAGATTTTGCTCTCTGGCAACCAAGAAATTCTTCTGGATCAGCGGAAAAGCGATCATGACAACGGGCGCTGCAGAAATGATAGGCCGTACCGGCATGCTCTAAATGGTGGGCCGTCTTCATCGGGTCGACCGTCATGCCGCATACGGGATCAACAGCAACAACCACCAAATCAGGGGCGGCGTAACCAGCAGTGTGATAGCCAGGGCTGGCGTCAGCGGCCAAATCAAGTCCCCCTATATATGATTCCTGTTTACTGGAAACTTATATAGGGCTTCCAAATACTTGAAGGTCAAGGGACCCTTAGAAAGAGCATGCTCTAGGAATGATCCCGCCTCCTCACCCCCGCCCCAAAGCCGCCTTGATCTGCACCGGAATATCCTTCAGATCGGCAGCAATACGAACACCGGATTGGCTCAGCATCTTCTTCTTTTCCGTCGGGCCATCGCCTTCGCCAGCAATGAAAGCGGCTGCGTGGCCGAAGCTAACGCCCACCGGCTGATTTTCCTGGAAGGTACCGGCGATGAGAGCAACGACCGGCTTCTTTACGCCATTGGCGCGCAAGTGTTCCGCAACCTCCCGTTCGTTGGGGGTGCCGGGTTCGCCAAACAATGCGATGGCCTTAGTCATCGGGTCATCCTCAAACATGCGGACGTAGTCGACCATACGCCGCCCGGTAATAGCGTCACCGCCCATGGCGACCGCAGTAGAAACTCCAAGACCGCCTTTCTTTAAAGCCCAGGCGACCTCCGCCACCATGCCCCCGGAGCGTGAGCAGATACCGACGGTTCCAGGTGCGTAAATCTCATCAGGATCGAGCCCCCCCATGCCACCCATGCGCGCCTCACCGGGCGTGATGATGCCTACCGTGTTGAAGCCAACCATCACAGCGTCAGTTTTGCGCACGGCATCGACAACCTTGGCTGCGTCGTTGAGTGGCACCAATTCAGCTGGCGCAACGATCAAATGGATACCGGCAACCAGCGCTTCGAGAACCGCATCCTTGGCAGCTAGCGCCGGGACATAGACAAGACTAGCTTCCGCGCCATGTTGCTCAACCGCTTCGCGCACCGTGTCATAAACCGGGATTCCTTCGACGTCCTGACCGCCACGCCCCGGCGTCACGCCAGCAACAATGTGAGTACCATAATCGCGGCAGACCAGCGTATCCACGCGAGCCTGGGTGCCGGTAATCCCCTGGACGACAACGCGGGTGTTTTTCTCAAGAAGGATGCTCATTGCGTTACCCCCGTGCGGGTCAGGTCAACGATCAAACGGCAAGCGTCCTCCAGTGGCGTACCTGACGGCAGATAGTGGACCCCAGGCACCATGGCAGCAGCTTCGCGCGCTTCAGCCTCGCGCGGACCGAACATACGAATGACGACGGGAAATTTGGCGTAGTCGATGCCCCGTTCGGCCAGCACCTGCATTATCGGCTCAACCTTGCGGTCAGCACGGGTCATCTGCAAGTGGTTGGCGCTAATCAGCAAGCCACGGATGTTAGGGTTGTCAAGAACAGCGTGGGCCAGCGCCTTGATCTTATCCTGATTGATACCATTCATGTCCGAATGGTTGGCGGGCCGCCCTCCCATGGCGAGGATAAGATCATGCTGTAACAGCCCTGCACCGCCTCCGTTGAAGATCAGGCCGATATCGCCGTCGAGCTCGCTATAGCGAATCATCCCGCCGCGGTACCTCTGATTGGCAGCGAAAACCGCTCGTTCCCGTTCGTTGAGATTGCGACCGGCAAACATCCATTCGGGCTTAGCCTCGTCGGCAAGCCAGCTTGCCTGACGGCCCAGCGCGTCATCGTCAATGCCAACCATGGCACCAACGAGTGACAGCTTCCCGTCTGTTTGGACGCAAAGGGGGTTTATCTCGAGCATCAACGCATCAGCGGTCTGAAAGGCGGTAAACAGGGAAGCAGTCACCGCGCCCAATCTGGGCAGAATTTCACCATTAACGCCGGCAGATTTCCAGGCAGAAACGGCATCCCATGGGTTCAGGCCCTCAGTCGGATCGAGATCGATGACGGTTATTGCATCAGGATTGGTCGCCTGGGTCTGTTCGATGTCGATACCGCCATGGCAGCTGAGTAGCAGCCGGGGCGGAAAACTTTCTAGATTGATACTGAGATAGTATTCAGCAGCTATTTCGACCCTAGTTTCGACGTAAACCTCGTCCACACGATGGCCCTGCACGTCCGTTCCGAGCAAAGAATGGGCCGCCTCGGCCGCAGCCTCCGGAGAATTCACCACACGTACGCCGCCCGAAATTCCACGCCGCCCGGTTGGCACCAAAGCCTTGACGACGGCACTACCACCGAAACGGGCCGCAGCCTCAGCAGCTGCTCCGGGGGTTACCACCACAACACCATCCGGCACTGGAAATCCTTGGCGACGCAGCCAAACTTTTGCTTTATCTTCCGTCAGAGGCAGCATGAATTTGCTTTAAACTCCTCGCAGGATGCCAGTGGCAGAACCGGCAAGAACAGTCACGCCATCCTGGTTATCGCAGCCAATTTCCAGGGCGAATTTCACGCCGTCGTCTAAATCTTCGCGTTCCGCAACAACGGCCCAGGGAGTGATAACGTCGTCCTCCAGCACCATACGAATGAACTTGGTTTCAATGGTGCCTCGGCTTAGCCAACCCGTACCGAATAGATCGAGCATCATCTGGATGACGTAACCTTGCCACTGGGTGCCCGAGGCATTGCGCTTCTTCAAGCCGCAACTTTCGGCATGGGCGAGGTCGGTATGGATATTGACCAGTGGCCAGCCGTCCATCTCAAACGGACCGCCAGAAAAGGCACGCATACGCGCCGGCGATAACCGATAGTCTCGGCCACGCATCTCTGCGCCCGGCTGACTGGCAGTAGTCAGGTCAGTCATGCCTCCCCACCCTTGATGTGAGTGTTGTGGCTAAAACGGCGAAAAATATCCCGGCCATCCTCGTCAATTACACGGCAGTCAATAACCATGAAGTCCCGTCCGCGCCTTTTATAGCGTTCGCAGACCGTCCAAGTAACGTTGAGCTTTTTGCCGACATAGGCCGGGCTGATAAATTCAATAATATCCTTAGCATGCAGGACGCTATGGCCCTCGGGCATGTAGAAAGAAGGGCTACGTGTGCGGTTGGACATGTTAAGGATCAGAGCCGGGTGAACGAGTGGCGGGTCGCCACTATCGCCCTGCCTGTAACGGGAGTCGTAGTCTTCCTCAGCGTAGCAATACTGCTCGTTGAGATCCGGTGTGACGTGAAAGCTGTAGGGCGCGTAAGACTCACCAACCGCCAAGTCGGTCGCCACTTTGCGTTCGCTCATAATCGCTACCGCTGATGCGCACTGACGAAGCAGTGACAAAAATAGAAGCAGCCGGATCCCATTGGAATTCTGACTGTAGGCAACAAATTAGCGCTAATGCACGGACAATGACAAGTCCGCCCCCGCCGCTCGCCCTTGACGCTTCGCCGGACCGGCTTCATTCTGGGAGAAAGAGAGCCTAGATCATCCTTAGAATTATTTTTAAGATTTAGAAAAACCATATAAGTTATTGCAATGTTTCTTCTTATTGATAATTACGATAGCTTCACTTACAACCTCGTCCACTTTTTAGGGGATCTGGGCGCAACGGTTGAGGTGCGGCGTAACGACACCTTGACGCCCAACGAGGCGATGGCAATGAGGCCTGAGGGAATCGTCATATCGCCGGGGCCGTGCGACCCCGACCGTGCCGGAATCTGTCTTGATCTCATCGCCAAGGCGGCTGGTCATGTCCCCATCTTCGGTGTCTGCCTTGGACATCAGTGTATCGGCCAATATTTCGGCGGACGCATTGTTCGCGCGCTGGCCCCAATGCACGGCAAACTTAGCGCTATCGAACACCAAAATAGTGGTGTATTCGAAGACCTGCCAAGCCCGTTTCAGGCCACACGCTATCATTCCCTCGTTATCGATCCGAAAAGTATGCCAGATGAATTGCTAGTGACTGCGCGCAGCGAAGATGGGGTGGTTCAGGGGATCGCACATCGCAACTTTCCCATCCACGGGGTCCAATTTCATCCCGAAAGTATCGCCACGCAGCACGGCCATACCTTGCTGAGAAATTTCCTGTCGATTGCCGGCAACAGCCGCGCGGCGGCTTGAACCGCGAACCTCGGAGCAAACCATGAAGGATGTTCTGGCCACGTTGGCGACCGGCGCTACATTATCGACCACGGAAGCTGAACGAGCCTTCGGCATTATCATGTCGGGTGATGCGACCGCCGCGCAAATCGGCGCCTTCCTGATGGCCCTGCGCGTGCGCGGCGAAACAGTGGACGAGATCACCGGAGCCGTGCGCACTATGCGCGCCAAGGCCCTTCATGTCGCCGCCCCCGAAGGCGCCATTGATATCGTTGGCACCGGCGGTGACGGGTCTGGTTCTTACAATGTGTCAACCGGCACCGCTCTTGTCGTCGCCGGATGCGGTGTGCCTGTGGCCAAGCATGGGAACCGCGCGGTGTCATCTAAATCAGGCGCCGCAGATGTGCTTACTGCGCTCGGCGTTAACAACGACGCCGACATGACGTTGGTAAAAAAAGCCATCTGGGAAGCTGGAATCGGCTTTCTGATGGCGCCCCGTCATCACAGCGCCATGCGCCACGTCGGCGGACCACGTGTCGAAATGGGTATCCGAACGATCTTCAACATACTTGGCCCCCTGTCCAACCCAGCTGGAGTTAAACGCCAGCTTACTGGTTCCTTTGCCCGCCAGTGGCTCGTGCCGATGGCGCAAACCCTGGCTAATCTCGGCTGCGAAGCGGCATGGGTGGTCCATGGTTCCGATGGCCTCGACGAACTGACGACAACCGGTCCTAGCTATGTTGCTGCTCTGGAAAATGGCAATGTACGAGAAATGGAAGTAAGTCCATCCGACGCCGGCCTACCTACCGCCAGCGCCGAAGACTTGCTGGGCGGCACGCCAGAGCACAATGCTCAGGCCATCCGTGACCTGCTCGCAGGAAAGGCTAGTCCCTACCGCGACATCGTTCTTTTCAACGCCGCAGGCGCACTAATCGTAGCTGGAAAAATAGCCAACCTGAAAGAAGGTGTGGCAATGGCAGCGAAATCAATTGACCAGGGAAAGGCCGCAGAAGCGCTCGGAAAGCTAATCGCCATTACCAACGAACCTAAACCGGACAAAGCGTGAGATAATGAGCGACGTGCTCCAACGCATATGCGCCGACAAGCGCCAGCACGTGGCCGCACAACAGGCTCGGCACCCCCTGACTGAACTCCAGGAAGCAGCACGCTCAGCGCCGCCGCCTCGCGGTTTCATCTCCAAGCTGCAAAGGACCATAAGCAGCGGTTACTACGCCCTGATCGCCGAAATCAAAAAGGCGTCGCCCTCTAAGGGACTGATTCGTGCCAACTTCGACCCCCCGTCCCTAGCCTGCGCTTATGCTGCAGGCGGAGCTACTTGCCTGTCGGTACTGACCGACGTGCCCCATTTCCTGGGTGACGACGCCTATCTTATAGCCGCGCGGGCCGCAGTTAATCTGCCCATTCTGCGCAAAGATTTTCTGCTCGAGCCTTATCAAATCATTGAATCCCGCGCGCTGGGTGCCGACTGCATCCTGCTGATCCTTGCTGCGCTAAACGATGCCGAAGCCTCGGAGCTAGAGGGCGTCGCCGTCGATTACGGTATGGACGTTCTGATCGAAGTGCATAACGCCGAGGAAATGGCACGCGCGCTAAAACTTAAAAGCCCGCTGATTGGCGTCAATAATCGCAATCTCAAGACTCTCGCCGTCGACCTGGCAACAACCGAGGCGCTGGCTGCCATGGCCCCTTCAGACCGTCTACTAGTCAGCGAAAGCGGCCTCGGCAGCCGTGCCGACCTCGATCGTATGGCCAGCGTTGGCGCTCGATGTTTCCTCATCGGCGAGACACTGATGCGCCAGGACGACGTTACTGCCGCTGTGCAGGCCTTGCTGCAACCGGCCATCGGCATACGACAGGCCACATCATGAGCAAACTCACCCACTTCGACAATGCCGGCAATGCCCGCATGGTCAACGTTGGCGCCAAGGACGTGACGGAACGAACGGCGACAGCCGCCGGCTCGGTAATCGTGGCGCAAGATACCATGCGTCTGATCCAGGCAGGCGGTGTGAAGAAAGGCGACGTGCTGGCCGTTGCCCAACTAGCCGGCATCATGGGAGCTAAACGAACCCCTGAACTGATTCCGCTCTGTCACCCCCTACCCCTGGCATCGGTTTCGGTAACATTGACCTGCGACCCCGACCGCAATGCCGTAGACATCACTGCGACCTGTAAAGTCGCCGGAAAAACTGGCGTTGAGATGGAAGCACTAACCGCCGTCAGCGTCGCTGCGCTGACGGTCTATGACATGTGTAAGGCAGCAGACCGGAGTATGCGCATCACCGACACCCGCCTTCTTCATAAGGCCGGCGGAAAATCGGGCACGTATCAAGCCAAGGACTAGCCACATATGATATCCGTCACCGAAGCCATCGCGAAGGTCACTGCCGGCGTCACCCTATTGCCGTCGGAACAGGTATCGCTGACAGACGCACTTGGCCGGGTTTTGGCCCGTGACGTCGCCTCCCGGATCACACAGCCGTTCGCCGATGTCTCCGCGATGGACGGCTACGCCGTTCGTGCTGCGGATGTTGCAGCCGTTCCCGCAAACCTGATACGGATCGGCGAATCTGCTGCTGGTCGTAGCTTCCACGGCCGTGTAGGTGCGGGCCAAGCAGTTCGTATCTTCACCGGTGCGCCAGTTCCAGATGGCGCTGACACCATCGTCATTCAAGAAGATACCAAGGCGAGCGGCGATGCCATCACGGTCAACAAAGGCGTACCGGTAGGCCGCTATATTCGCTGCGCCGGCATGGACTTTTCTGAGGGCCAAGTGCTGCTGAAAGCCGGCCAAATTCTGACGGCACGTGACATAGGCATGGCCGCCGCCATGAATGTACCTTGGTTGACCGTGCGCCGCCGGCCGCGAGTAGCCATCCTCGCCACCGGCGACGAGATCGTGATGCCGGGGGATCCTCTAGGCCCTAACCAGATTCTCAGTTCTAACAGCATCGCGCTTGGAGCTTACGTTAGGGTTCTAGGCGGCCAGCCAATCGATCTCGGTATAGCACAGGATACGGAAGATTCCCTGCGCACACTGGCAGCCGGTGTCCGCGGCGCCGACATGCTGGTCACCATCGGCGGTGCCTCGGTCGGCGATCATGACTTGGTCCGCAAAGTGCTGGGCAGCGAGGGCCTAAAGATCGACTTCTACACCATCGCCATGCGACCGGGTAAACCGCTGATCTTTGGACACCTAAACGGCGTTGCGATGCTCGGTCTGCCGGGCAATCCGGTCTCCGCCGGCGTTTGTTCAGTGGTCTACCTTCGCCCAGCTCTCCGCGTCATGCTGGGGCTACCCATCATCGACGCGACCACGCAAATAGCCCACCTTGGCCGCGATGTCGGCAAAAATGACATTCGTGAAGACTACCTGCGAGGGACCATCACACGCGATGATGCCGGAAACCTCATAGCGACACCGTTCGAGCGCCAGGACAGCAACCTGATGGCACTATTCAGCCAAGCCGACTGCCTGATCATTCGGCCGCCGTTCGCCCCACTGGCAAGAAAAGGTGATACCGCACATATCCTTCCACTGGACAT
Source organism: Alphaproteobacteria bacterium (assembly GCA_963580965.1). Taxonomy (GTDB): domain Bacteria; phylum Pseudomonadota; class Alphaproteobacteria; order Rhodospirillales; family CAMCUA01; genus CAMCUA01. Next base: position 21,960 of record CAUZNJ010000001.1, read on the forward strand.
TGGCTCCGTCTCCCTTTGAACAAGGGCGCAAGTTCCTAGTTCACTTTCGGAACGTATTTACTGACTGTCGGGACCTTGACTGCCCATAAGAACCAAACTAGAACATATTATGATGTTGTCATTTTGTTCTATATCTAGTAGCGATCCGTTCCGGCCGACACGAATTGCACCCTAACGCGCCACACCAACTTAAAGTTTGGTGTGAATAGAGCACGTTGAACGACCTGAGCCAGGAGGGCATAGCCCATGTTGACCCGCAAACAATACGAGCTTCTCGTCTTCATAGAACAGCGGCTAGGAGAAAGCGGTATTTCCCCCTCCTTCGATGAGATGAAGGAAGCCCTTAGCCTGCGCTCCAAGTCTGGCATCCATCGACTGATCACTGGGCTGGAGGAGCGTGGATTTATTCGTCGCCTGCCGCACCGCGCCCGGGCGCTAGAAATCATTCGTCATCCTGAGAATCAGGCCGCAAAAAACGCCCCCAAGATAGCCAAAACAGGACAACAGGACGAAGAGTTTAGACATAATGTTGTACGTGGGAACTTTCAAAATCACGGTGCCGAGACGCCAGCCCATACCAGCGAGGCTATAGAACTTCCTTTTCTGGGGCGAATTGCCGCCGGCACACCTATCGAAGCCCTACCCGACCACACGCGCGCTATCGGCGTGCCTGCAAGTATGATTGGCAGCGGAGAACACTACGCACTCGAGGTGGATGGCGACTCGATGATCGAAGCAGGCATCCAAGATGGCGACACCGTCATCATCCGCCGTACAAACACCGCCGACAGCGGCTGTATCGTTGTCGCCCTCGTTGATGAGAACGAAGTGACACTAAAGCGCTTACGCCGTAAGGGAGATTTAATTGCTCTCGAGCCAGCCAATCGCGGTTACGAGACACGCACCTTTGGGCCCGAAAGAGTAAGGGTTCAGGGACGCCTCGTGGGGCTGATTCGGAGCTATTGACCTCTTGTGGCGGCTAGCGGGATATACCAACCACAGCCTCCACCCCCGAGCGTTCATTGACATTTATAATCCCTGCATAACCGCCTTCAAGCCAGACAGCATCCCCTCCATTCCGCAACAAATCAAAATAGTTAATGACCAGGGCTAATTCCTTACAGCCACCGTGGTGATAATCACATCAGCAATCCACCAGTCCTAACGGAGCGCAGAGACACTATAGGCCATCACCACAGGCGGGTAATGACGCCAGCCACCGAAAACTCAAAATTCCGCGCATCCAGGATGCAAATACGCCCATTCCCATGATATAGTAAACGTACACTGTCGGGAAACCGGCTTCTCCTAACCTGCATAATGGGTATCGGTCACCAAGATGGCTGTTGTCACACGGTTCGCCCCCTCGCCCACCGGATTCCTGCATATCGGCGGAGCCCGTACGGCCCTCTTCAATTGGCTTTTCGCCCGCCATCACGGTGGCCAGTTCCTGTTGCGTATCGAGGATACAGACCGCGCCCGATCGTCCCAGGAAGCAGCAGATGCCATTGTCGATGGGCTGAAATGGCTAGGACTCGACTGGGACGGCAAGCCGGTTTCCCAATTTACCCGCCGCGATCAGCACGCCGCCACTGCTCATCGCCTCCTCTCCGAAGGTAGGGCATACCGCTGCTATGCATCCCAGGAAGAATTGGCAGAAATGCGCGCCCGCGCCAAATCAGAAAGCCGCACTACACTCTATGATGGACGCTGGCGCGACCGTGACCCATCCGAGGCACCAAAGGGAATCAATCCAGTTATACGCCTGAAAGCGCCGCGTGAAGGTGAAACAGTGATCAATGATCAGGTACAAGGGACGGTGCGCGTAGAGAATAGCCAGCTCGATGACATGGTCCTGCTTCGTGCTGACGGCACCGCCACATACATGTTGGCCGTGGTAGTGGACGACCACGACATGGCCGTCACGCATGTTATACGTGGCGACGACCACCTGACCAATGCATTCCGGCAGTGTCACCTTTATCTCGCGCTCGGGTGGGAGCCGCCGAAGTTCGCTCACATCCCACTGATCCATGGGCCAGATGGGGCCAAACTATCAAAACGACATGGTGCCCTTGGCGTCGAATCTTACCGCGATATGGGGTACCTGCCAGAGGCGATTTGCAATTACCTACTCCGCCTAGGTTGGAGCCATGGCAACGAGGAAATCATCAGCCGACAGCAGGCAATTGAATGGTTTGGGCTTAAATCAGTAGGCCGCTCTGCCGCCCGTTTTGACTTCACAAAGCTAGAAAGCCTTAACGGCAACTACATTCGGCAGACAGATGACGATAGGCTTACGTCGCTGGTTATGCCGGAATTACAAACTATGCTTAATGGAAAGCTTGCTGAAGGTAGTGAAAAACGGATAAAGAAGGGCATGCGCAGCCTCAAAGGTCGTGCGAATAATATCGTAGAACTATCTGATAATTCAGCATTTTATGCACTATCTCGCCCTTTAATCCTAGATGAAAAATCCTCCCGCTTAATTAAAGATGAGACCTATTCCCTACTCCGTCAATTGCGTGATCAGTTCTCAGGTATAGAAAAATGGAACGCCGACAGCCTCGAAAGATATGTTCGAGAATGCGCTGAGGCTGCTGGCACGAAGCTTGGTATGATCGCACAGCCACTTCGTGCTGCCATGACCGGCAGGAGCGTCTCTCCAGGAGTTTTTGAGGTCATGGAGATTTTGGGAAAAGACGAAACGCTGGGACGACTCGATGATGTGATTGCCAATAAATAAGGGCTTTGAGATAGCCCCACGCGCCAAAACGTATGAATAAACTAGTTTCCCTGAGGCCGATTTACGTAGCAGCGGCAATATTATTTAAAGGACCACGAGCATGGTAACGAAAAAGTCGGACAATAAGACCTTTACCCTTACCGACAACGTTGGTGGAAAACGCTACGAGCTCCCAGTTATGGACGCCGCCATAGGCCCAGCGGTCATAGACATGCGTAAATTATATGCGGACACCGGTCATTTTACATTTGATCCAGGCTACGGGTCGACGGGCAGCTGCGAGTCCAAAATCACCTACATCGACGGTGAGGAAGGTGTGTTGCTGTATCGTGGCTATCCCATAGAACCGCTGGCCGAGAACTGTGACTTCCTCGAAGTTTGCCACCTGATCCTTTACGGCGAATTGCCCAACATTGAACAGAAATCAGCGTTTGTGAGCGATGTAACCAACCACACGATGCTGCATGAGCAAATTAATAACTTCTTCAGGGGATTCCGCCGCGACGCCCACCCGATGGCCGTCATGTGCGGCGTAGTCGGTGCTTTGTCGGCTTTCTATCACGAAGACATCGATATCAGCGATCCACACCACCGCATGGTCGCCTCGTTCCGGCTAATCGCTAAGATGCCAACCATCGCCGCAATGGCCTACAAATACTCTGTCGGCCAGCCCTTTATCTATCCGCGTAACGACCTCGACTACACCGAGAACTTTTTGCATATGATGTTTGCTACCCCGTGCGAGAAGTATGAGGTTAATCCAGTAGTAGCCAAGGCCATGGACCGAATCTTCATTCTCCATGCGGATCACGAGCAGAACGCATCGACCTCCACGGTACGACTGGCCGGTTCCAGTGGTGCAAACCCATATGCCTGTATTGCCGCCGGCATCGCTTCTCTCTGGGGCCCTGCTCATGGTGGAGCCAACGAGGCAGTATTAAAGATGCTGGAGGAAATCGGCGACCCGAAGAACACCAAGAAGTTTGTCGAAAAAGCCAAAAACCCGAAAGATGACTTCCGCCTGATGGGATTTGGCCATCGAGTTTATAAAAACTACGACCCGCGCGCCCGAGTGATGCAGCAGTCCTGCCACGAAGTTCTAAACGAAATGGGGGTCAAGGACGAGCCCTTGCTCGACATCGCTATGGAACTCGAGCGTATAGCCTTGGAAGATGAGTATTTTATCGAGAAGCGCCTATATCCGAACGTAGATTTCTATTCAGGAATCATTTTCAAGGCCCTGGGCATTCCGACTTCCATGTTCACTGCCCTCTTTGCCTTGGCGCGAACCGTCGGCTGGGTTGCCCAATGGAATGAAATGATCGAGGAGCCAGGCCAACGCATTGGGCGGCCGCGTCAGCTTTACACCGGCGCTAAGGAGAGAAAGTTCGTGCCGCTTGAAAAGCGGTCTCTTAAGAAGCGTAATTAACAGCGGAATTTTTATTTACGATTCGCGCCAGCTATCAGGTGCCGGCCAGCAGGTTCCTCTGTCGATCCACGGCCGACAGAACCTCGCAGGCTGCGCGCCGTCCAGGTGATTTGCCGCCGTAGCCTAACAGGGACAATGCCTCTCCAGCCGCTACAGTCTGCGCCGAAGATTCTTCTGGGTCATCTAAGAGGCGCGCTAATTCATATGCTAATCGTTCCCCCCTGCAATTCTCCTGCAATAGTTCAGGCACGACGCATCTATCCAATATAATATTGATAAGATTGGCGTAGCGCACCTTAACGAGACGTCGCGCTAGCCAGGCCGTAAGTGGATTCATACGATAGGCGATGACGGCGGGTATGCGGGCCATTGCAAGCTCAAGCGCCACCGTTCCTGACGCTGCCAACGCGGCGTCAGCAGCCGCGAAAGCAGCGAACCTTTCCCCCCGATCACGCACGACGATTGGATTCCCCGGCCAGCTATTGACGATGAATTTAACACTATCGGCCAATACATCGATTGTTGGAACGACGATGCGCAGACCTGGCCGCTCCGCCATAAGGTACGCCATAGCATCGCCGAATATGGGCAGATGCCGGCCTATTTCATTTTGCCGGCTTCCTGGCAAAACGGCGATCACCTGAGCCTTGGCATCAATACCATGGCGCCTGCGAAAGCCGACCCCGTCACCCTGATCAGCGCCGCTTTCGACCACCGGGTGACCAACGAAAGAACAGCGCAAGCCGACAGCCTCAAAATATGGTGGCTCAAACGGTAAAAGGGTAAGAAGATGATCTACGACGCGGGCCATCTTAGGTGCCCGCCCGGGCTTCCACGCCCAAACGGTCGGCGCTACGTAGTGAACGATAAGAATACCTTTTCCCTTTAGCCGCTTCGCCAGGCGCAGCGTAAATCCTGGTGAATCGATGGTAATCACGACGTCTGGCTTGAGAGCGACGATAGCCTTTTCTGTCTCACAGAGGCGGCGTACAAGGGCCGGTAGGCGTGGCAAAACCTCAACCAGTCCCATAATTGACAGTTCCGACATCGGAAATTGGGTGGCAAGACCAACCTTTGTCATCATTTCACCGCCAATTCCGGCGAAGCACACATTTCCTCCAGTTTCTTCCACAAGAGCTGTCATGAGGCTGCCGCCCAGGGCATCTCCAGACGGCTCACCGGCAACGATAAAAACGGATAAGCTTTCCGCCTCTTCGTTGCGCTCACTCATGAACCACCATCATCGAAGGAACCTATCCCTATCAGGAAAATTTCAGCCGCCTCCGCAGCCGCGATAGTGGTAGCCCGATCCACAATCAGACTTGCTCCTGCCTCAACAGCAATGCCCCGCAGGCCGGCGGCAGCGGCAGCCCTAACCGTTTCGGGACCCACTGTCGGCACGTCGACACGCTTCTCCTGCTCAGGCTTCCGGGCTTTAACCAAAACACCGCCAAGGCCTGGCCGGGCCAGAAACCCACAGCGCTCCAACATGGCATCCGTACCCTCTGAAGCCTCAACCGCAAGAACGATACCCTGTTGGACGACGACGCCTTGCCCGACATCGAGAGCTCCTAGACCACGTGCAACGTCGAATCCGCGGCGGATATCTGCCATGGCCTGTTCGTCAGGTTCCGGGCCGGAAAGTCTGCCTTCCGGCGCCAGTATCTCTGGCAAAACGGCATCGACGCCGACGACACTTAACCCAAAGCGGTCCTCAATCTCGCCAACGACGGCACGTAACAACCCATCATCACCTAAGGCAGCCGCGCCGGTGCGGATAAGAAAAGAAGCTGTGTACATGTCAGGCCGCAAGTCAGACAAAGACGGGCGGCGAATGGCGCCAGCCATGACGACTTCTGCTACACCAGCATCACGAAGGGCCTTTAGTATCTTTTCACCCGCTCCTAGACGCAGCCAAGTATGCTCTGTGCCTTCGACAATTTCGGGATCAGTCTGACCTTCAATGGCAATGATGAAGCAGGGCCGCCCCACATGTCGGCAATAATTGATAATCTGCTCCGGCAACTTCCCGCTGCCGGCCAGCACACCCAACTTCGAGCCTGCACCCACATTCATAATTTTCTGCCGTATGGCATCAAATTATGAATGTATGCACTATGCAACATCGTCCAGAACGGGCTGGCAAATCGCCCTTGCCGCATCGACCCGGATGAAATTGACGATCTCCATAACCGGCTCCGTATCGACGAAAAGCTGAGCCACATCGTCGATTCGCTCAGCCATCGTGCCTTCCTGGGCAAAAAGCAAACGATAGGCATTGCGCAAGGTGTGAATCGTGTCGCGGGTGAAATTGCGGCGTTTTAACCCAACGACGTTAAGCCCCGATAAGCGCGCCCGGTTACCGAGCACGGATCCATAAGGAATAACGTCGCTCTCCACACCGGACATACCGCCAACCATGGCGTGGCGACCGATACGGACATACTGATGCACAGCGGACAATCCGCCAAGAATGGCCCATTCACCTACCTGCACATGACCAGCTAGCGTGGCGTTATTGACCAGGATAACGTTGTCACCAATGTCACAATCATGCGCAACGTGAGAACCCACCATGAACAAGCAGTTGTTACCAACACGAGTCACCATTCCGCCGCCCTCAGTGCCTGGATTCATGGTGACATGTTCGCGAATGATGTTATTGCATCCGATAATCAATTGTGATGGCTCACTCCGGTACTTAAGATCCTGGGGCGCCAATCCGATTGCAGCGAATGGAAACACTTTGGTATTGGCACCGATGCAGGTACGGCCCGCTACAACCACGTGACCATGAAGATCAACGCCGGCTTCCAGCACAACATCACTACCTACAATACAGAACGGACCGACCGTTACATTTTCACCGACCTGAGCACCGTCTTCGATGATTGCTGTTGAGTGAATAGAGGTCATCAGCGGTCTACGATCATTGCAGA
>CAUZNJ010000002.1:0-28867 GCA_963580965.1 Alphaproteobacteria bacterium
CCGCTTCATCGACTATCTGCCGCCCAGTAACCGAGAGAAGCCGCCCGTGCGGCCAACAAAGGATCCGCCAACCCGGATTGAAATGTCGCTGGATACCTTGATCCCAGATAACACTAATAAATCTTATGATATGCGGGAATTAATCCTGAAGGTCGTCGATGAAGGAGAATTCTTTGAACTGAAACCTGATTTTGCAGGAAATATTATCACCGGACTTGCGCGTCTCGAGGGGGGGACTGTCGGCATCGTCGCTAACCAGCCGATGGTGCTTGCTGGGTGCTTGGATATTGACTCATCGACCAAAGCTGCTCGTTTTGTGCGGTTCTGCGATTGCTTCAACATCCCTCTTATAACGCTAGTCGATGTTCCGGGATTTTTGCCCGGCACCAGCCAGGAATTAGGTGGCATTATCCGTCATGGTTCGAAGCTTCTTTACGCCTATGCCGAGGCGACGGTTCCGAAGGTCACGGTGATTACCCGCAAGGCTTATGGCGGAGCCTATGACGTTATGAGCTCGAAACACCTTCGCGGCGATGTCAATTACGCTTGGCCGACTGCGGAAATCGCCGTCATGGGCCCAAGAGGTGCAGTTGAGATTATCTTCCGTCCGGAATTGAAGGATGCCACCAAGATCGCCGAGCGGACGGAGGAATACACCCAGCGGTTTGCCAACCCGTTTAGTGCCGGCAGCCGCGGCTTTATCGATGATGTCATCATGCCACATAATACCCGTTGGCGCATCTGCCGATCTCTGCGGATGCTGCAAGGAAAGAAGCTGGAGAATCCCTGGCGCAAGCATGGGAATATCCCGCTTTAGGCCCGCATTATAAGTTAGGTCTGCCAATACGGTCGTCCGCTGTGCCGATGGCGTCTTCAACGGCAATGGCAACGGCGAGCAGCGCTTCCTCTTGGCCGGCACCGGCCATAAGCTGCAGTCCAACGGGCATACCGGCTGCATCACGGCCACAAGGCAGGGTGATGGCGCAAAGGTTGAGAAAATTTGCCGGAAATGTATTCCGCAACGTCGCTAAGTTTGCCTTCGCATAGGCGTCGGGCGTGGCGATGTCAGCAAGCACAGGCGGTGTCAGAGCGACCGTTGGTGCAGCGAGGACGTCAATGCCGGCCATGCGGAGATTGGCGCTACGAGCTAAGTCCTTTATCTGCGCAATGCGGTTGAGGTACTCGTATGTAGGCATGTCGACGGCTGCGCTTACCCGGGCGGCGACGCCGATATCGAGTGTATCCACCCAGTCGGGTAGTTCATTACTAAGAAAAGCATGAAATTCTGGTGCCGCGAGACCGCCCTTGTCAAATAAGGTAGCGGCGCCATCCAATTCTGGTAAGGAGAATGCGACACGGCGCGCGCCCTTTATTTCTAGTTCTTTTAAAGTTTGTTCAATCACTTCCCCTATTCCTGGCGATAAGTTATCCCATAGGAACCCCCCTGAAATTCCGATACGCAGACCGGCAACGTCACGGCGGGGCAGGGGGAGCGGAACGGGACTGGCATTGTGCGCGGGATCGAGGGCGTAAAAGCACCATGCGAGGTCGGCGGCTGTGCGTGTAAGAAAGCCGGGCGTGTCGAGACTGGGACTCAACGGCACGATTCCATCGAGGGACCACCGGCCATGGGTAATCTTGATACCAGCACATCCCGTGACACTGGCGGGAATGCGGACCGAGCCGGCCGTGTCGGAACCAAAGGCGATGAGGGCTGAACCCTCCCTAAGGCTGACACCGGCGCCGGCGCTGGAACCGCCCGGAATGCGGTGCTGGTTAGAATCCCATGGATTTCGTGGTGTTCCCCAGTGGCTGTTAGATCCGATGCCGCCGAATGCAAACTCCACCATGTGGGTCTTACCTACAATGACTGGACCCTGCCGGCGGTAGGCACGCATAACTGGCCCTTCTTTTTCCCACTTGGCAGGCAGGCGCTTCGGGGAACCTGCGAAGGTCGGATACCCGTGCAAGGCGAAAAGGTCTTTGATGGAGCCGGGGATGCCTTGCAAAGGACCAAGGTCATGGCCTGCCTTGAATGCGGCGTCGGCGGCCGTGGCCTGGTTAGATGCCTGATCTGCATCCCAATGAATATAAGCGTGCAGTCGCTTGCTGTGACGTTTGTGAGACTCTTCAGCTTCTTCCCATAGATCTTGGGCGCTAACTGTTCCATCACGCAAGCTGCACGCTAATTTGGCAATAGGCTGATCTATTTGGTGGCTCACGCTGGTAATCTCCGTTGATAGCCTTTGTTCTATTTGACGTTGATCTAGTGGGCTAAGAAATCACTGCTGAAACCTGTTATTAGTTTAAAGCCGGCTACCTTGATCAGAAAGAGATAGGTAAATATCTATTCCAGGTGATGCTCGCGAAAAACAGGCATGCCAAATGAAAGTCCTATCATTGTCACCAATAGTGCTTTGGCATAATACCTGTATAGAGGGTCCCCGCTGCAAGATTATTGATCGGTATCCGAAGAAAGGTGTCTTTGTCATCGAGGCCATAACGATTTCTGGGGAATTAGGTCCCGGCCACCATCAGTTGGCTGCCAATGCTCGATCGAGAAAATCGAGCCGGTCCTGTCCCCATAACAGCTCTTCACCGTAGATATAGGTTGGGGCACCGTACACGTCTCTTTTGATCGCTTCATTGGAGTTTTCATCGATTGCTTTTTGCGCGGCGGTGCCATTAGCAGATTTCAAAAGTTTGGCACCGTCCATTCCTGCTTCGTTGCCTATGGCCTTGAGGGTCTCTGGATCAGAGATATTGCGGTCATGAGCCCATAAAGCCGTCAAAATAGCGCCGCAGAGCTTTCCTATTGCGGTGTTATCTGGAGCAGAAACGGCAAATCGGGCGGCAAGTCCGAGATTGGTGGGCGGAAAGTTGGTGGGCTCAAGGATAAGTGGTACATTGAGATAGGCTTTCCAACGACGCAATTCATGCATGCGGTAATGTTGCCTCTGGGGCGCGCGCTTATTTACAGGAAGACCGCCTGAAACTGGAAAGATCTTGTTAAAATCTGCAGGCTTGTAAGTGATCGTTGCGCGATGGCAAGAGGCAATCTCTTCTACGCGTTGATGTCCAAGGTAGGTCCAAGGTGAGCCGCAGGAGATGAAATAGTCAATATTTTTGGCCATGGGAATCCTTGTCTTCTTGAATTAATCTGACGCTATGATGGCTATCTTGCGAGTTGGGTCAATTGGCGAAGCTCGTGTGTACCTGTTTATGGTCGCACGCTGCTTTTGTAGAAGTAATAGATATACAGTCCGTCAAGTACGCTGCTACCAAATCCCTTGCTCATAAGAATATTGGTGTGAGATTGAGGGCTCTGCATAATGGTTGTCGAGCATTCTGGTTGCCAGAAATCGACCTGGAAGCGGCCTAGTTGGCCGGCGGCTATTTTTGGTGGTAGGGGCCCGAGTGTGACATCTCGTCTTTGTGTCCGAATAGCGCCTTGAGGCAGCGTCACCTACGGAGCAGGAATCACTAGAATCTGGACGCAATTAAGTTGGATAAGGGATCTATAAAAAGCCATCAAAACTCGCGCTCTACCATCTCTGCAACAGCTTCGCCGATTGCAAGGGAGGACGTCAATCCTGGGGATTCTATCCCATATAGATTAACTAGACCCTTAACGCCATGGACGTCCGAACCCTGCAAAATGAAATCGCCACGCGGCATACCGGGCTTGTGCACGGTGGGACGAATTCCTGAATAATCAGGATTCAGAGAATCATCTCTAAGGTCCGGCCAGTAGCGGCGTACCGCATCGTAGAAGACGTCAGCGCGGCGCGGGTCGACTTCATAATTCTCTTCTTCAATCCATTCGACGTCGGGGCCAAACCGCGCTTGACCGCCGAGGTCTAAGGTTAAATGTACGCCGAGGCCTGCTGCCTCATGGGGTACGGGGTAGATGAGGTGGGTAAAAGGAACGGGTTGGGACAGGGAAAAATAACAACCCCTGGCCATGAAGCCGGGAACGATTTGGTCGGCAGGCATACCGTCAATAACGGAGGCGACGCGTTGCGCCGCAAGCCCGGCGGAATTGATGACGAAACGGCAATCAATTTCCATTGGTGCTTCGCCGCCAACGCAAAGGAGGATACCGTTGCCGTTGACCGAGCCGCCCACAACTGGCGCGTTAAAGGCCAACATTGCGCCACCATCTTCGGCGTCGCCTTGCATGGCAAGCATGAAGCCGTGGCTGTCGACAATTCCTGTTGATGGTGACAGCAAAGAACCAACCGCGTTCAATTCTGGTTCCATAGCCAGTGTATCTGCTCTGTTGAGCTTGCGGATGTCGTGGACGCCGTTGGCCAGCGCATGTTCTAGTATCTTATCGAGTTCGATAAGGTCATCTGCGTTGCAGGCAACGATGAGCTTGCCGCAGCTGTGGGCCTGGACTCCATGTTCGGCGCAGAAATCGTAGAGCATTTTGCGCCCGGCAACGCAGAAACGTGCCTTGAGGCTATCTTTGGGATAGTAGATCCCGCCATGTATGACTTCGCTGTTACGTGCGCTGGTCACGGTGCCGATTGCGTCTGCAGATTCTAGGATTACGACTTCTCGACCTTGAAGGGCTAATGCCCTAGCAATGGCGAGGCCAACAACGCCAGCACCGATAACGGCGCATTCTAGTGATTCCATCATGAATCCTCCATAAGCAAGCGAGAGAGCAGTTTTGGACCACGCCTTAGTAGCGGTCAAGTCAGCAGCCCGCCGACTGGTGCGAAATGTTAACGCGCCTGACAGGATGGGGGATCTCTTGATCATGCTCTAGGTTGAGATATTGTCTTAATATAGAGCGGGCAATGGACAGAAGTGAGCGTGCAGCCTACTTATTTAAGGGGTAATATAGGCGACGGATATGGTTAAGAAGGATCAAAAGGGACTCAGCGATAACCATCTGTCGAAGACTACGTCCTCGGCAGATGTGGCTGCATTCTTACGTCAGGTGGAAAGCACACCAGTCGTGCGAACACCAGGGCAACGCGGTCGCTTGATCTTTGCTATGGACGCCACGGCTAGCCGTGGACCGACCTGGGACCAAGCATCCCGGCTTCATGGAGAGATGTTCACCGCAACTAACGGCTTGGGGGGGCTAGAAATACAGCTTGCTTGGTATCGGGGTTTCGGAGAATTTTATGCTAGCCCATGGCTCAACGATGGCGAACGATTATTGAAAATAATGGACACCGTCAGTTGTTTGGCGGGGGAAACCCAGGTACGCAAAGTGCTTAAGCATGTACTGAAGGAAACACGTAAAAAAAAGGTAAATGCCCTCGTATTCATTGGTGATGCATTTGAAGAAAATATCGACGAGCTTGGGACATTTTCTGGGGAGATGGGATTGCTCGGCGTGCCAGCATTTATGTTCCATGAAGGTGGCAATCCGGCGTCAGCATTCGCTTTCCAGCAGGTGGCCAAGTTGAGCAATGGTGCATTCTGCCGTTTTGATAGTTCCAGTCCGCGGATGCTGGCAGAGCTGCTCCGCGCGGTTGCCGTATTTGCTGCAGGCGGTATGGCTGCCCTGGAGGATCTTGGGCGGCGGCAGGGCGGTGAGGTTCTGCGAATCGCCCATCAGATGAAGGGCGGATAGGGCGGGCGGCGTGCTGAATTATATTTTCTTTGGGGTTGGAGCTTTTCTGTGTGCGCTTATGGTCGCCCGCTGGTTTTCCACGGCTGCCCCTCGCGTTATGCTGGTTGTACTGAAACGTCTCGCCATCGGCCTGCTAATGGTTACGGCGGTGTTTTTCATCGTCACCGGCCGTCTTTCCTGGCTCGTCTACCTAGCACCTCCGGTCTTTATTTGGCTGATGCGCTTCCGTTCATGGGCAAGGACGGCCCAAACTTTCGCCAATATGTCACGTGGCGGTGGTGGAGGTCGTACTTCGGATATCCGGACGCGCTTTCTTCGTCTTTCTCTCGATCACGATTCTGGGGTCCTGTCGGGCGAAATCTTGGAGGGCACCTATGTTGGCCGTGCCATCGAGAGACTCAGTCGTGGCGAGTTGGTTGACCTGCTTCATGCCTGTGAGCGCGACGACCTCGAATCGGTACAGGTACTCGAAGCTTATCTCGATCGTATTCACCCTGACTGGCGCGCTCGCACGGGTGAAGCGGGTGGCCGGGGGTCTTCAATCAGCGGGCAGATCGATAGGGACGAAGCCTATCGGGTTCTTGGCCTGGAGAGCGGTGCTGGGGTCGATCAGGTCAAGGCTGCCTATCATCGCCTTATGGCGGGACTGCATCCCGACCATGGCGGATCCACGTATTTGGCGGCAAAACTCAACGAAGCCAAGGATGTGCTGCTTGGCTGATAGGGTTGTTGGTTTGCCCGCAGGGGCCGAGTGTGACAACAATCGCCTTCGATTGTGCTACCCCATAATTTCTTCAACCGTATTCCAGGAAAATAATGATCAGGCCGGTACGTAAAGCGGTATTCCCCGTGGCTGGACTTGGGACTCGTTTCCTGCCCGCGACGAAGTCGATGCCCAAAGAAATGTTGACCATTGTCGACAAGCCGCTGATTCAATATGTCGTCGAGGAAGCTCTGCAAGCCGGAATCGATACGTTCGTGTTCGTGACGGGCCGTGGCAAGAGTGCGCTAGAGGATCATTTCGATCACGCGTTCGAGTTGGAAGCTATTCTTAAAGCGCATGGCAAAGATGCGGAGCTGAAATCGGTATTGGCGCCGATTCTGTCTCCCAGCCAGGTATTCTACACACGCCAACAGCAAGCGCTTGGTCTTGGTCATGCGGTATGGTGCGCCAAGCCCCATATAGGTAATGAGCCATTCGCTGTAATTTCACCGGATGACCTCATCCTTGGTGAACCAGGCTGCCTTGCGCAAATGATCGCGGCCTATAGCGAGGTCGGAGGAAATATCGCTGCAGTCGAGGATGTTCCAAAGGAACACACTAATCGATACGGCATACTTGACGTAATATCCGATGTTGGTCAGCTGGCGCGGGCCAAGGGTCTTGTTGAGAAGCCGGACCCCGCTGATGCCCCATCGACACTATCTATTGTTGGCCGTTATATACTCCAGCCCGAGGTGTTCGCCGCGCTTGACCGGCATCAAACAGGTGTCGGGGGCGAAATTCAGTTAACGGATGCTATGGCGGCTACCATTCCAGATATCTCGTTCCATGGGTTCCGATTTTCCGGTAAGCGGTTTGACTGCGGCAGTAAGATAGGCTTCGTTGCTGCGAATGTTGCCTACGGGCTGCAAAGAGACGACATTGGAAATGTCCGTGAGGCCATTAAAACATTGTTATGAGATCGATCCGTGCTGGTTCCCATGGAATGCCAGTGCGAATGCAAAAAGGATCAATCCATGCGTGTCGCGATTATTGGCAGTGGTTATGTCGGGTTGGTTTCAGGTGCCTGCTTTTCGGAATTCGGCGTTGAGGTGACGTGTGTTGATAAGGATGATGTCAAAATCGACACGCTAAAACGCGGTGAAATTCCAATCTTTGAGCCTGGGCTTGAAGACCTCGTCTTTAGCAATGCAAAAGAAGGCCGGCTGAATTTTTCGACAGACCTTGCGTCTGCCGTGAAGAATGCTGACGCGGTGTTTATTGCAGTTGGGACCCCATCAAGGCGTGGCGACGGACATGCGGATTTATCGTACGTATTCGGTGCGGCGAAAGAAATCGCCACCGCGATGAACGGGTTTACCGTTGTTATAACCAAGTCAACGGTTCCGGTGGGCACGGGTGATGAAGTGGAACGTATTCTGCGTCAAGAGCGACCGGACGGCGAATTTGCGGTCGTTTCTAATCCAGAATTTCTGCGCGAAGGATCAGCCATTAACGATTTTATGCGTCCTGACCGGGTCGTCATCGGTACCGATGACGAACAGGCCCGCGACGTTATGCGACAGCTTTATCGACCGCTTTTTCTGATCGAGACACCTATCCTATTCACTTCGCGCCAGACAGCAGAGATGATTAAGTACGCGGCCAATGCTTTTCTCGCGACCAAGATTACCTTCATCAACGAGATAGCCGACGTTTGCGAAAAAGTAGATGCTGACGTACAGGATGTCGCCAAAGGAATTGGTCTGGATGGTCGTATCGGGCGGAAATTTCTGCATGCCGGCCCTGGTTATGGAGGCTCTTGTTTTCCTAAAGATACACTCGCGTTGGTTCGTACGGCGCAGGAAGTAGGAGCACCTCTGCGCATTATTGAATCGGTGGTTGCAGTTAATGAATTACGTAAGAAGCGCATGGCTGAAAAGGTGGTGGCTGCCTGCGGTGGTTCCGTTCAAGGCAAAATAATTGCAGTCCTTGGTCTTGCCTTTAAACCAAATACAGATGACATGCGCGATGCGCCAAGTCTCGACATCATCACTACGTTAAAGGAGGGCGGGGCCAAGGTCCGTGTTTACGACCCTGAAAGCATGGCTGAGGCCCGTAAGATCATGCCGGACGGCCTAATGTGGTGCGAAAGTGCTTACGAAACCATGGGCGGGGCGGAGGCGCTAGTTATTATCACGGAATGGAACCAGTTTCGTTCTCTCGATTTTACAAAGGTCAAGGCTTTGCTGAAGAGCCCCGTTCTAATTGACCTGCGAAATATCTATGATCCCGATGATATGGCTGCTGCCGGGTTTTATTATACGTGTGTAGGGCGCCCTTTTTGGTCGCCGGTAGCTGAGCAGGAAAGGGTTGAATCGTGATCCAGGGCCGTGCCCTCCATCCAACGATTCTTCGTGAATACGATATTCGCGGCCTTGTTGACGAGACTTTGTACGCCGAGGATGTCTATGCGATAGGCCAGGCGCTGGGAACTATGGTAGCGCGATGCAATGGGAGTACGGTTGCTGTTGGATATGATGGCCGGCTTAGTTCACCGCGCTTCGAGCAGGCAATGGTTGATGGCCTGTTGAGCTGCGGTATGACGGTATACCGCATTGGCTTGGGCCCGACGCCGATGCTTTATTATGCCGCTAAAGAATTGGGGTTAGATGCCGGCGTCATGATCACGGGTTCGCACAACCCCCCAGACTACAATGGCATTAAGATCATGATGGGCGGACAAGCCTTTTATGGTGAGCAAGTTATGGAGCTCGGATCGATTGCTGCTAAGGGTGAATTCATTGGCGGCCTTGGCAAGGCGATTGACCGACCGGTGATAGATGATTACGTCGCTCGTCTTTTACGTGATTACGAGCACGGGCGCGATCTGGCTGTCGCGTGGGATGCTGGAAATGGTGCTATGGGCGATGTGCTGCGCGCGGTGACCGCGAAGCTGCCGGGGCGCCATACACTTTTGTACGATGAGATCGACGGAACATTTCCAAATCACCATCCTGACCCAACGGTTGAGAAGAATTTGGAGGAGCTAAAGGCTACTGTCCGGTCGGAGAAGTGTGATCTGGGGATTGCTTTTGATGGCGATGGCGACCGGATTGGCGTCGTCGATGGAACAGGGACGGTCTTGTGGGGCGACCAGATATTGGTGGTCTTGGCAAAGGAAGTGCTGGAAGCTGTTCCAGGGGCAACCATCATAGCTGACGTTAAGGCCAGTCAGGTCTTGTTCGATGAGGTTTCCCGAATGGGCGGCAATCCTATCATGTGGAAGACAGGCCATTCTCTCATTAAGTCGAAGATGTCTGAATTAGGCTCACCGCTGGGTGGGGAGATGAGTGGCCACATTTTCTTTGGACATAAGTGGTATGGCTTTGATGACGCAATCTATGCGGCACTTCGTTTAATATCGATTGTCAGTCGCTCTGACAGGTCGTTGGCGGAAATTCGCGAGGCCATGCCGCACATGATTAATACGCCGGAATTGCGTTTTGATTGTCCCGAGGAACGAAAATTCGAGGTTGTAAAGGAAGTTAAAAAGCGGTTGAGGTCCATTTCCGGCATTCAGGTCAATGATATTGACGGGGTGAGGGTCAATACGAACGACGGGTGGTGGCTTCTGCGTGCGTCCAACACCCAACCCGTTCTCGTCGCTCGCTGCGAATCGACTAGTCAGGTTGGTATGGGGCGCCTGAAGGCGATGCTTGTTGAGCAGTTAAGGGCAAGCGGGGTGGAGTTACGTGACTTTGGTTGAAGGCTGAGGATGTCACTTATCGCGAGAAGCAACCTGAAAGGGTTCTTTCATGCGCAGCGACATGCAATTGATTTTTCTGCGCTCAAGGTAGGTACAGGACTGTCGCGACTGTTGTTCGGAAATACCTAAAATCTGGGCTCTGTAAAGTTTTCGACCGCCTTTCTTCGGCAATGGAACCACCTTGATGACACCGCCTCCATTGAGGAGGTGTCGTGTGGCTGCTGCTGCTTTTGCCGCGATATCCCAAGCTGGACCCGGGGTTGCATATGCACCAACTTGTATTCCCCAGTCGCCGGTTGCTGCTGCTGGTGCATCCTTGGCCGAGCCCTGTTCTTCGGTTTGTGCGTTTAAACGGTTCGGCTTGGAATCCTTTTGCGTCGGCGGCGCCGCGTCGGCGATGTTCATGCTGAAGCCCTTGCTGGTGATGGCCTGTTGCTGCAGCAGTGAGATACTCGAAAGTCGGTGCGTGGGTAGTGGCGGGGTTAGGTTTGCGAGAACAGCCTTGTTCATCTGAGCAAATCCCTTGTTAAGAAGTGTGATCATATGGCTATCGCGTGATCTCCCCGTTCGCCCGCCGAAAACTACGCCAATAAGCCGGGTTCCGTTCCGTTGGACCGATGCGACAAGATTGAATCCGGAGGCACGGATGTATCCAGTCTTAATCCCGTCGGTTCCTTCATAATTGCCGAGTAGGCCATTGTGATTGCCGTAGCGGGTGCCACGATAGGTGAAGTACTTCGTCGAAAAATAACCATAGTATGTACCGAAATCAGTCAATAGAACTCGAGCAAGGATCGCCATATCATGTGCGGTGCTGAGTTGTCTCCTGTTAGGCAAACCTGACGCATTGTAGAATGTGGTCTTGGACATGCCGATCTTGCGGGCCTTAGATGTCATCTTGCGGGCAAAGCCGGCTTCTGTCCCCCCCAGCGCCTCGGCAACTACGACGGCGACGTCATTGGCGGATTTAGTAATGAGAGCAAGAATTGCGTCGCGTGCCGTAATAGTGTCGCCTTTGCGAAGACCAAGTTTTGACGGTGCCTGCCCTGCGGCTCGACTGGAAACAGGAAGGTGGGTTTTAAGAGAAATCGAACCAGATTTTAACGCGTCGAAGAGCATCATCAAGGTCATCATCTTGGTCAGCGATGCAGGAAAATTTTGCGTTTTTGCATTAACTGCATGGAGAACGCGTGCTGAATTAGCATCGATAATGATGGAGGCGTACTTAGCCTGCGCTGTGCTAGCCAAAAAAAGTGGTAAAACTAGGAGAGCGGACAACAGCAAGAGTAACCGCAAGCCGGTAAGTTTCTGTCGCAATGTTCCCGTTGTCATTAAACCCATAATCCCGATATCTCAGCGTACTTTCCGTGCCGGAGGCTGTCATTAAAAGCTATTTTCTCATGGGAAACGCCAGTTCATTAAGCCGGACAAAGAGTGGCGCAACAGACCTCTTTCATTGCTGCTAATTTTTATTTGCAAAATGAGTGCAGAATCGTTTCGCATTTTTGTATTCTGGCTGCAAACCTTTGCAGCCAATCTCCCCATAAATTTTACCAGAATTTGTTATATGCGCGCCGGTCATAATATTCCGTTAATGCCGGCCTATTATTTTTGCTTGAAGCAGAAAATGAACCCTTTCGTTTAGTGAGTGGTGGCCGACTAAGCTTGATTAATGCTGTTCAGTGATTGAATAGCCTATAGCAACGTCTCTCAGTGGTGATCATAAAGTCTTCGCTGCCGCTTTAATGGGGGTAGCTTGGTGCTTTTTTATTTTGGTAGGGTAGGCAAAGAAATAGCGAGTGAGTTTCAGAATTTCTGTCTTAGCGGCGATAGAGTTATTCCCGCTTGTTCCCCCGAGCTCCTCAGAAGATCCAGCTACAGGGACACCCAAAACTTTACTGAGCAGGTTGGGGTTGCTGGCAGATATACGGTTAGTTCCATATCTGTACTTTTTATATTTTCTGGAAGGTGAGGCCAACCTTCTCGGCCAGGTGGTTTTGGCTGAGACCAAGAAGTGTTGATTTCTCCTGCATTCATCACCTGACATGGATATCAATAGGGTGTTTGAGGACTGGTTTTCTGTCGTTGCAGCGAATTCGGTCACCTTGGACGGTAGAACGGCACTACGTAAGGACCTTCGGGTATGAAAGCGACATTAGAATCGCCATGACGGGCGATACATTCGGCAAGTACACTCTTGATGGAATCGATGTGTTTGACACCAGTAAGTGCGGCATCTCTATCTAAAATTCCGTCTGTAAACAGGTGAACGTCGCCGACCTTGGTTGTGCGCAGCTGCATCTGTGTCTGCCATTCATCAATATCCGCGTGGCTTTTACGGGATATGTCGGCGAGGAATCCATGGTCCCCTAGCGCGATCAATCTTCGCTGTGCTTCGACGTAATGGGCTGACCCCATGCCTTCGGAACATGCCGAAGCAATGATGAGATCGCCGCCGGGTTCGAGAATATCGAGCGGCCCAACTATTCCTTTGACCGTCTGATAGTAGGTTTTATCGAGGGGATAGCCGGCGGCGCTGGTTACAATAGTCTTAAATCGGCGATGAATCGGGACCTTGGCATATTGGCTTACAAAGTCGATGGCCTGTAGGTGGCTGGAGACAATTTCTCCAAAATTGACGAAAGCTAGCCTTCTTTGTTCATCAATGACCGTATTTAGAGCCAGCGCGCCACCGAGCATGCCGACGATGGCTAGTTGTTCTTCGTGCAGGGGATTGCCATCGAGAATGCAGTTGGCGGCCCTAGGATGAGACATGAATTCGGCATTATGAAATGTTGTAATTGTCTCGGCATGCGCGACGCCCGGGGCGATTACTTTCCGGCCACCGGACCAACCTGCCATGAAATGCGGTTCAACAAGTCCGGTCGCGATCTTTAAGTCGGCATCCATCAGACGCCGATCGAGGCGAACGACGGTGCCTCTCGGCGTATATCCCAACAATTCATGGGCAGCATCGTCACGTGCATCGTGATTGATTACCTTGACGGTCTCAAGAACCCACGGGTCGCCAACGAGCTCACTGAGCTCATCACCCTCATTGGGGCGGTGTAGCCCGGTTGCAACGAGAACAGTGATTCCGGCGGCCGGAATTCCGGCATCGAGTAGGCGGCGTATCAGCGGACCGAGGAACAGGCCATTGGGGACGGGACGAGTGATATCGCAGATAAGGATGCAGGCAGACTGCGCGCCGCGCGCCAACTCGCCTAGTGGCGGAACCGAGACAGGATGATTGAACGCCTCTTCAATGCTCCCGGCAGGATTGCTAAGCAGCGGGAGCGCCTCCTTGCGGATGACCGTTGGCAAGCACCCCTCCGGAGGGAAGATGTCGATGGTGCCTTTCCCGTAAAGTAGGGAAATTGTCATGGGTGTATTCTCCGATGGGGCCGAACGCGTTTAATACTATGCGTGCTTGGTGATTTTAAGCCTGTCAAGTCGTACCATCATATTTGCGATGTCCTTATTCGTGCTATTAAGTGAAATGAGAGGATCCCAATACTCGTTGATTTACTCATTGTATTATTATATTGCGGCATCAAGGCAACTAAGTTGAGCGATGACCTGCCGGGCTGCCTGTGCTATGACCCCGCCCGTCTGTCGGTAACAATGGTTCCGACTTTCGTCCAATAATAGTTCCGCCAGGAGAGATTCCGATGACGGTCGCTCGTACCCAGTCGTTAGATGCACAATCGTTGACCGGGCAGCCTGCTGATGGCCTGCGGGTAGGTCATCCAGACATGGCTAACGCTATACGTTTCCTGGCCATGGACGCGGTGCAGAAGGCCAATTCCGGACACCCAGGCATGCCCATGGGCATGGCGGATGTAGCCACGGTTCTGTTTTCCCGTTTTCTCAAGTTCGATCCGGCCGATCCGTCCTGGCCTGACCGCGACCGTTTCGTGCTTTCCAACGGTCACGGGTCAATGTTGCTGTATGCGGTTCTACATCTGACTGGATACGCCGATATCAGCATGGAGGAATTGTCGAAGTTTCGGCAGCTCGGGTCGCGCACCGCAGGACATCCGGAATACGGCCACGCGGCTGGAATTGAGACGACAACCGGGCCGCTGGGGCAGGGCCTTGGCAATGCGGTTGGCATGGCATTGGCCGAACGTATGCGCAATGCCCGTTTTGGCGATGATTTGGTGGATCACCATACATATGTGTTTGTCGGCGATGGCTGTCTTATGGAGGGAATCAGCCACGAGGCCATTTCGATGGCCGGTCATTTGGGGCTAGGTAAGCTGATTGTGCTGTGGGACGATAATCGCATCAGTATCGATGGTGACACCTCGCTGACCGTTAAGGATGACCAATCAGCGCGCTTCTCAGCTTGCGGCTGGGAGACGTTCAAGGTTGATGGTCATGATCCCGAGGCTATCGCCAAGGCTATCGAAGCGGCGAAGCAGGGAGATCTACCCTCCCTGATTGCCTGCCAGACGGTCATTGGCTACGGCGCGCCCTCAAAAGCCGGTACAGCCGCCACCCATGGCGCGCCGCTTGGCGATAAGGAAATTGCCGGTGCGCGTGAGGAACTGGGATGGCCATATCAGCCCTTTTCTATTCCCAATGACATCGTCGCATGCTGGCGTTTGGCTGGATCGCGGGGTGCGGGTGCGCGGGCGGTTTGGCGTAAGCGCCTGGAGGCGCAGAATGCTGATAGCCGCGCAACCTTTGAGCGGACGGAGGCTGGCGACCTACCGGCGGGCTGGCAAGCGGTGCTTGATGCTCATATTATGAGGGTAATTGCTGAGAAGCCAAAGTGGGCGACGCGGCAGGCCTCGGGTGAGGTGCTGGAGGTTCTGTGTTTGGCCATTCCGGAAATGATCAGCGGTTCGGCTGATTTGACGGGTTCTAACAATACCCGGACTTCGGCGTCTAAATCCGTTGGGTCGAACGCATTCGACGGCGATTACATCCACTATGGAGTTCGTGAACACGCCATGGCCGCGGCGATGAACGGCATGGCTTTGCACGGTGGATTCATTCCATTTTCCGGCACCTTCTTGGTTTTTTCTGATTATATGCGCCCTTCCATTCGGCTAGCAGCATTAATGGGTCAGCGTGTCATCCATGTTCTGACTCATGATTCTATTGGTCTTGGCGAGGACGGACCAACCCATCAACCGGTGGAAAGTCTTGCAGCGTTGCGTGCCATCCCGGGCCTTAATGTCTTTCGTCCCGCGGACGCGGTGGAGACTGCTGAATGCTGGGCGTTGGCGCTGGCAAGGCGCGATGGGCCGTCAGCTATGGCATTGACCCGACAAGGTGTTCCTACCCTGCGCGATGAGGCTACCGACAATTATTCAGCCCGTGGTGCCTATGTGCTGGCTGAGGCTGAAGGCGGCGCACGCCGGGTTACCCTATTGGCTACTGGATCAGAAGTGACGGTGGCCATGTCAGCACGAGATGTTTTGCAGGCTGGTGGCGTGCCAACTGCTGTTGTATCCATGCCGTGCTGGGAACTATTCGATGCTCAGGATGCAGCCTATCGCCAAAAAGTTCTTGGGCCCGGCACGGTGCGTGTTGCAGTTGAGGCCGCTGTTGATTTCGGCTGGCATCGTTATCTGGGAGAGAACGGTGCCTTTGTAGGTATGAAGAGTTTTGGTGCTTCGGCGCCCGCCAAGGACCTTTATGAACATTTTGGCATCACACCTCAGGCTGTGGCGGCCGCGGCGCGAAAAGAGCTTGGGATTTAAGAGGCCTATCTCTGCTCACCCAGCGGTGGAAATAAGGTAAGGTGCGGTCAGGTTTTGTTTGAATATGGAGGGATTCCATGAACTTTGAGAAGCTTGCAAAAACAGCGCAATCGCTGATTGCGGACCATCGTGGAATTCTTGCCACGGACGAGAGCACAGGGACGATCAAGAATCGTTTCGACGGTATCGGCGTCGTATCGACGGCTGATTCTCGGCGAGATTATCGTGAAATGCTATTCCGGACCAAAGGCGTCGGCCAGTTTATTAGTGGCGCGATTCTTTACGATGAAACGATCCGCCAAAAATCCGCGAACGGAATATCTTTGGTTCGTGTGATGAAAGCCGAAAAAATTCAACCGGGGATTAAGGTTGATTCCGGAGCAAAACCATTGGCTGGCGCGCGGGGCGAGACCGTGACAGAGGGATTAGATGGCCTAAATGAACGCGTCGCCGAATATGTCAAGCTGGGCGCGACGTTCGCCAAATGGCGCGCGGTAATCAACATCGGCCGCAATATTCCCAGCTCCTATGCCATCCACACCAATGCCCATGCGCTTGCCCGTTATGCCCGCATTTGTCAGGAGGGTGGGCTGGTGCCAATAGTCGAGCCAGAGGTGCTGATGGATGGTGGCCACGACATCGTCCGCTGTCAGGAGGTTACGGAACAGACACTGACCGCCGTATTCAACGAACTGAATCTTCATGGTGTGCGGCTGGAAGGCATTCTCCTAAAGCCTAATATGGTAATTTCAGGCAAGAAGCACGCCAAACAGGCGAGTACTAAAGAAATTGCTCAGCGCACACTTGAATGCTTCCGGCGCACGGTGCCCTCTGCTGTACCCGGTATCGTCTTCTTATCTGGCGGTCAGAGTATGCACGATGCAACGGCCAACCTGAATGCTATGAATGCCATGGGCCCGAGTCCGTGGAAGCTTGGATTCTCTTATGGGCGTGCGCTTCAGGAAGGGCCGCTCAAGGCCTGGTTGGGCAAGCCTAAGAACGTGCCGGCAGCTCAGAAGTCCTTGCTGCTGCGAGCCCGCCTTAATAGCGTGGCCTGCAAGGGCAGCTATCGGCCCGCCATGGAAAAGGCGGTGCAGAAAAAATGAGTGCGGACGGGGCTAGGGCTGACCGCCCGGTGCGGATTGCGCCGTCGATCCTGTCGGCGGACTTTGCCCGCCTAGGAGAGGAAGTGCGGGCACTTGATGCGGCTGGTTGTGACTATGTCCACGTTGATGTAATGGACGGACATTTCGTGCCCAACATCACGATTGGGCCGATGGTCATAAAGGCCCTGCGACCTCATACCGACAAGCCTTTCGATTGCCACTTGATGGTGGCGCCGGTTGATTCTTACCTTTCTGCGTTTGCGGAAGCCGGTGCCGATATCATCACTGTTCATGCTGAAGCTGGCCCACATCTGGATCGTAGTTTGCAGGTGATCCGCGACCTCGGCAAAAGGGCGGGCGTATCGCTCAATCCCAGCACACCAGAGTCGGTTATAGAGTATGTTCTCGACAAGGTTGACCTGATCTTGCTTATGACCGTTAACCCAGGGTTCGGGGGACAGATATTTCTTCCGTCGCAGCTGGAGAAAATCCGTCGGGTTCGACGCATGATCGGGGACAGGCCGATCGAGCTCGAGGTTGACGGTGGCATCAACACGGATACAGCCGGCGCCGTTGTGGCGGCTGGTGCCGATGTGCTGGTCGCCGGCAGCGCCATTTTTCGGACCACGGACTATCGCGCGAATATCGATGCCCTGCATAAGGCGAACTCTTGTGAAGCCGCGACCGTCAAGTGATGGCGTCAAGGTCCTCGTCGGTCATGTTTCCTGGAACAATAGTTACGGGAACGTGGAGCCGCCCGGCCATCTTCTGAATTAAAGTAGAGATCATTGGCCCTGGTCCCTTGGGCCCCGTAGCGGCACCAAGAACCAGTAGGGAAATGCCGGCATCGGGGTCTGCGATTAAAGTGATGAGTTCTTCAACCAATTTACCTTCACGAATGTAGATGATCGGTGTCTTGCCTGTACGAGCGTTGACCACCGAGGCGATGACCTGAACTGTTTCCTGGGCTTTCTCACGCTGCTCTTCCAGCATCAAGTTACCCACGGCCATCCAATGCTGAAATTCCGCCGGTTCAATCACATAGATCAGAGCAACCCGCCCGCCGGTATTGCTGGCGCGCTGGCAGGCAAAACGCAGAGCCTGTGTAAGCTCCTCGCTTTCATCGACAACGCACAAAAACGTTCTTGGTCGTTTCGTCGCCTCGGATTTATTATTCTGGTCAGACATGGTTGGCCTACGTGCGACGGAACATAAGATTTGCTAGCCATCCTGCCATTACTGCAATTAGGACGGCAAGGACGCCGTAGGCAAGACCACGGTTGTGGGCAAATTCATAAATTTCCGCTTCAACGCCCGTTTTGCGGATTGTGACATTGGTATGCTGGGCGTTGGCGAGGCGGCCTGCCAGGAACTGATAGACATCAACACGATAGATGCCGACAGCAACAGTTGATGGAAACTTAATATCGGTGCGAAATAGCTTTTCACCAATAAATATTACCGTTCCAGGCGTGTCCTGATAGAGTTCTTGGCGCTGCCGCCCGCGGATAAGGGCATCACGAAATTTTTGGATCTCATCGAGGGTTAGTGTGGGGTCTGCGACCGATAAATGGAGATATTCGGGCCCAATCTTGAGGCGTTTACGCTGATCCTTGGATAAGAAAGTCTCTAATGGCTGGCTGCTGGCGACAGCATAGAATGCAGGGACCTGGCTGAATTCCATCTGAGTGCGGTTCATCCATATGCCGGCAACACGCTCCTTGCGTCGGACAACTACGTTTGTTTGGGGACCTCTGACAACCACGACGATATTGCCGGATTCTTCAGCGGCGCCAAATAAGAGTAAGTTTGATCCAACGAATCCCGTCGTGATGTCGACAACCTTTTCTGAGAGGTCGATGGCCAAACCTTCCTGGGCAATAGCCCTCGGAATTCCTTCGGAAAGTACTATGCCCAGACAAAGAAAGATGCTGTAGGCATAGTGGGTCAGGGGGTGCATCAGAGGTTGAACGTGTCGGCTATGTTGTATGGATCAACCGGAACCGTGACCAGGTCAAATACAAGCTTTGTGCAGACCGCGAGAACCATCAGTGCCAGCAGGCCACGCAATTGTTCTCCTGGGAGGCGGTTGCTGAATTTCGCTCCAATTTGAGCGCCAACCACACCGCCAATCAACAAGAGTAGAGCAAGAACGATATCCACTGTGTGGTTGGTTGCTGCCTGTAGGACAGTGACGTTAGCTGTGACAAAAATAATCTGAAAAAGCGATGTCCCTATAACAATAGATGTGGGCATGCCCAGAATATAAATCATTGCCGGCACCATGATAAAGCCGCCGCCAACCCCCATGATCGCTGAAAGAATTCCAACGATGAGGCCAACGGTCATGGGAAGGAGCGCGCTAATATAAAGGCGAGACTTACGGAAACGCATCTTGAACGGCAGGCCGTGCAACCAATTGTGATGGTGGTTTTTGGTGAGAATATGCCGCCGCTGACGCAGAATTGTTCGCGTGCTTTCCCAAAGCATGAGCAGGCCAATAGTTCCGAGAAAAATTACGAATGACAGACGAATAACGAGATCAATCTGCCCCAATTCGCGGAGCAGGGTGAATAACCATACGCCGAAGCCCGAACCGATGATTCCACCGATTAGTAGCATCACGCCCATCCGAAAATCGACATTGCCGCGCCGCCAGTGAGCAAGAACGCCGGATACCGATGCGGCAACGATCTGATTGGCTTCTGTCGCTACTGCGACGGCGGGGGGAATGCCGATAAAAATGAGAAGTGGTGTCATGAGAAAGCCGCCCCCAACACCAAATAGTCCAGAGACTAGCCCGACGAGGCCGCCCATACCCAAGATGACGAAGATGTTCACGGACATCTCGGCAATAGGTAAGTAAATCTGCATTGGCCTGTGAGGCCCCACTGTGGTACTCGGCGTCACAAAGGGTGAAAGCCGTTCTTATTATTGAGTAATTCATGTAGATTTACATTGGCATATAAATCCTGTCAATAGGATAGAAAAATCAAATACTTTAATTTTACTATGTATTAAAGAAATATATACTATACGCTATAAACAAAAATTTTCCATATCGAGAATATTGTTAAAGAATGAAATTTCTATGCGAAAGCTTTAAGTGGTATGCGGCAATACTATAAATTTTTTTTATTTTAGGTATTTACCGTGACGTGTTTGTGTATGACTGCAATTGAGCGCTTTTGGGAACAACAGTGATTTTTTCTTAAGTGACCGAAAACTCCTGAACGCCTTCTCGGCGATGGTGTGGGAGTTGGTAACCCCGTTGTTTAATTTTTCGCGAAGGAATGAAGTAAAGTAAGTGCGGGTTAAGGAGGGCTATCGAGAACTATTGTGGCAGATGGCACAGAGCTGGGGCTTTTATTGAGTTTCCATCAATCGGGAATGTTTGATCACCCTCCGCGATACCGTTACCAATTAAAAGCGCGATGACAGGGCAAGAATTAGTGTCTTTTGGATGTAATTATCCAGAGCCTAGAATTGCCCAATCACAGTTACCAGTTTTAGTTATCGTTGTTCATCGATCATGATAATCTTCTAGAAATTCCAGACTATGATCGTTTTTTGTTGAATTTTTTGTATCCCGATTTGCGGGGAAGTTTCTTTGGGCTGCAGTCTCACAATGCCTCTAGATGCATCCTATGGAAAATACTTTAAGATGAGGGCGCGGCCAGGGAGGCGGTGGAAACCAATGAACGGCTGACTCGAAACGTTAGCAAAGTTTTGAATAACCCTGCCGTATCTGTGCCGAAATTTCAATAATCCGGTTGGTTTCCGACCACATTCCAAGAGCTGGTACCGAGGCGGCGTCGAACCAGGCCGCATCAGATACGTCAGTTTGTGCATCCGGTGTGCCCGAGAGCCATTCAGCCACCACATCGACAAGCGTGTAGTGATACTGCACGCGGTCATCATTATCGCGCCGGATTGAATCAACTACATCGATTAGGCCTAAGATCTGGATGGTTAAGCTTGTCTCCTCCATCACTTCCCTCTTGGCGGCCTCGAATACTGTTTCGCCAACCTTTTGTGCACCGCCGGGAATACTCCAGGCGCCGTTACGTGGCGGCTTGTTGCGGCGGACGAGGAGGACTTTATCTTGCTGCCAGATGACAACCCCGACCGCGACAATCGGGCGTGGTGGATATTCTCTTGGCCACTTCATCGGTGCGGGGCCTCCTCATCAAGTGGGTAGGGCTCTCGTATAGGCCTGATGACATGCGCGTCCTGAGCATGAAAAATGACACTTTTACGTTGAACAATATATTCGCCAAGATGCCGAGTTCGACGCGGAAAATTTAGGCAAAAATGATGGCTGATACTTTTGTTGAACGCAAGGTTTTCCAAGGAGATCACAGTACCTTCAGGCAAGATAAAGTTGGAAATTATGCCTGTGTCGCCGGGGCTGGCAACGTAGAAATTTTAGGGTGTAAGGTGATGAAAAATTGATTCTTGGTTGCGCCGGGAAAAGTGGCATATTCAGGCAAGATGCTTATTGACGATACGCCTCGGATGGCGTCAGCCAGGCCTATAAATTTATCACGATGAATAAGAGAATATCTAAAGAGAAGCTGAACGGGGTGGATCCATTTAATCGGCGTGTTCTTGAAGATTTTGGTTGAAAGTGTCCGCTTGGCTTCTCGTTATGTTATCGAGTTCTCCCTTTTGGATGTAATGCGGCACCATGGCGCTTATGGTGTGGTATGCATACGGATTAGCGAAGGTTTCCCAAATGCCCAATAAATCAAGGCGGACTGGAAAGCTCCGTCGTTTCGGCAATCGTCATTCCCCAGATGTTAAACCCGAATCTAATCTCACAGCGGGTTCTGGGGTGATGGCACGTTTACGTGCATACCTATTCGCGGGCATCCTTGTTACGGCTCCCATTGGCATCACGTTCTATCTCTCGTGGCTATTCATATCTTTCGTCGACAACCGCGTGACGCCTCTAATCCCGCATTCATACGATCCGGGGACCTATCTACCGTTCTCGATTCCCGGCCTCGGCCTGCTTGTCCTTATTATTATACTTATTCTCATTGGCATGTTCACTACCGGGTTCGTGGGGCGGTTATTCCATCGTACCAGCGAACGCATGCTGGCCCGGATGCCGGTCGTCCGAACAATCTACGGTGCGGTCAAACAGATCTTGGAAACGGTTCTGGCGAAGCAATCAAATGCATTTCGCCAAGCCGTCCTGGTAGAGTACCCACGCCGTGGCATGTGGGCGGTTGCATTTATCACTGGCCGAACGGAAGGCGAGGTGCAAAATCTCACCGAGGAGGAAACTACCAATGTTTTCCTGCCGACAACGCCCAACCCAACATCAGGCTTTCTGCTGTTTATTCCGAAGAAGGATCTGATACCACTTAGCATGTCGGTCGAAGAAGCCATTAAAATGGTCATTTCCGGGGGCTTGGTAACACCGCCAGACCGTCGACCCCGGTACGAACAGCTAAAGCCGAAGGTCTCAGCTGCAACCTTCGAGGATGTGGATGTCCTGCGTGAGAAGGCTCGTGCGCCCGTGTTGGTGTCAAAAAAGTAAGAGGCTTATCCGGATCGTAGATAGTGTACGGCAGCGTCACATTCGAATAGATACAGCAGCACCCGTAGAGCTTGGCCTCGCTCGCTCTCCAATTCTGGATCACGTGCGATGATTAGTTTGGCGTCGTCGCGAGCGGCTTTTAAAAGGTCACCGTGAACCGTCAAATCAGCGAGGCGGAATTCCGGAAGGCCGCTCTGCCGCGTGCCGAGCAACTCCCCGGCGCCGCGTAATCTCAAGTCTTCTTCGGCGATGCGAAAGCCGTCCTCGGTTTCGCGCAAGACGGCGATCCGCGATCGGGCAGTTTTGGTCAGTGGTGTGGCGTAAAGCAGTAGGCATGTGGACTGCCGTTCGCCTCGGCCAATACGACCGCGAAGCTGGTGTAACTGGGCAAGCCCAAAACGCTCAGCATGTTCGATAACCATGACCGTGGCCGCAGGAACGTCGACGCCGACTTCGATGACTGTGGTCGCCACTAGAAGATCAATCTTTCCTTCGATGAACTCCGCCATCACCCTGTCTTTATCTGTACCCTTCATGCGGCCATGAAGCAGGCCGACCCGATCGCCAAAGTTTTTTTGAAGTTCGGCGAACCGCTCTTCCGCGGCGGCCACGTCCAGGGTTTCTGATTCTGCTACCAGCGGGCAGACCCAAAAGGCCTTGGCCCCGCAATCCAGAGCCCGGCCGACAGCGGCGACTACTTTGTCGAGTCTGGATGCAGGCAGGGCACGGGTATCAATCGGTCTACGGCCCGCTGGCTTTTCGTCCAGGCGCGAGACGTCCATATCGCCATAGGCGGTTAACATGAGGGTGCGGGGAATAGGTGTTGCGGTCATCACCAGCACATCGACTCCACGTCCCTTGGAGGACAAGTTGAGACGCTGATGCACACCGAACCGGTGTTGTTCGTCGATTACGGCCAAGGCAAGGTTGTGAAAGGCGACTTCCTGCTGGAACAGCGCGTGGGTTCCAATGACCAAGGCGATCTCACCGTTTGCTAGGCCGTCAAGTACGGCCTGACGTGACTTTCCTTTATCGCGGCCCGTCAGTAGTGCCACAGAGACCCCGGCGCTCTCAGCGAGTGGCGCAATGGTCGCCATATGCTGTCGGGCAAGGATGTCTGTCGGCGCCATGAGTGCCGCCTGACAGCCGGCCTCGACAGCGGTTAGCATGGCCATGAGCGCGACGACGGTCTTGCCGCTGCCGACGTCGCCTTGAAGCAGCCTTAGCATACGGCCCGAATTCCCCATATCGGCGACGATTTCTGCCAGAGCCATGGTCTGTGATGAGGTAAACGCGAAAGGTAGCGTTGCGATAATTTTTTCACGTAAGATGCTATTACCAAAAATGGTGCGGCCGGGAAGACGACGCAGGCTGCGCCGAACTAGGGATAAAGCAAGTTGATTGGCAAGCAGCTCGTCATAAGCCAGGCGTGCACGGTGCGGTGACGCGGGATCCAGTTCAGCGTATCCGGTGGGAACGTGGGCGGTGCGCAGGGCATTTCGCCAGCTTAGCCATCCGTTTCGAGCCAGGTACGAGGAATCCTGCCATTCAGGAAATTCAGGAGCCCGGTCAAGAGATGCGGATATCGCTTTTCCCAAAACCTTGAGGCTGACACCGCCAGTGAGGGGGTACACCGGTTCGACCGTTTTTATTGCCTCGGCCTGTTCCAGTGGGACGATATGGTCGGGATGTGGCATCTGAAGGGTATCACCATAGCGCTCAACCGTGCCGCTGATGACTCGGTCGGCACCGTCTGGAAGGATACGTTTGAGGTAGTCTTCGCGTGCGTGGAAGAAGATAAGAACGATGGGGGCAGATTCGTCTGCGCATATAACGCGGTACGGCTGGCGTTGGCTGTGCGGCGGTTCGTGCCACTGGACGTTAACAGTGAGCGTCGCCACTTCGCCGGGTGTGGCATCGGCGACCTTTGGTGCATTGCGACGGTCAATGATGTCGATGGGCAGATGCCAGAGAAAGTCGATGATCCGCGAGCCCACTGGTTTCTCCAGCACCTTGGCGATACGTGGCCCGATTCCCGGAAGTCCAGTGACCGGGGCGAACAGGCTGAAAAGAATTTGTGGGCGCATAATATTCGATACCGGGTCTGGTGGTGCTGACAGGTGCGTCGCGAGGTTCTATATCCTATGTCTGACTAGCGTGCGCTGATTCCGTTTCTAATCTATAGGGGAAAATATCCTTGGACTCCCGACGTAAACGCATCATCTTCCGCAGCCAGCACCGCGGTATGGTAGAAACTGATTGGTTTCTCGGTCGGTTTGCCGA
Organism: Alphaproteobacteria bacterium; assembly: GCA_963580965.1. Taxonomy (GTDB): domain Bacteria; phylum Pseudomonadota; class Alphaproteobacteria; order Rhodospirillales; family CAMCUA01; genus CAMCUA01. The sequence goes on from CAUZNJ010000002.1 coordinate 24,726, forward strand.
ACACTTTATTTCTGACATGACGGATGCACAGCTTGACCTATTTGAGGCTCTATTAGAGGTTGGCGATAATGATGTATTTAGTTGGGTGAGTGGGCGAGAGCCTGTTCCGTCAGAATACCAGAATGATGTTATGGATCTTCTGATCGACTTTAACCACCGCCGGTAAAGATTTGGAAAAATTTAAATATAATCTATCTCCAGGTTTGAATCTGGCGATTGGAGGCGCACCGGAAGGAATCGACGCTCACGTGTTGGCCGACCTTGCCCGCGGAGGTCAAGACGTGCTGTTTATCGCTCGAGACGATATCGGCGCTGCGACGTTGCTGGAATCTTTGGCATTCTTTTCACCGACCATCGAACGCATTGGCTACCCTGCTTGGGATTGCTTGCCCTATGATCGTGTCTCGCCCCGAGGCGAGATAGTGGCTCGACGTATTGACGCGCTGATGAAGCTTCTGCAGCCGTCGCCATCATCTGGGCGAATCATTGTTGCGACTGTCGCCGGCATTCTGCAACGTACGGTGCCAAAGGATTATTTTGTAGGCGCGATCTTGCATATTTCATCCGGCCGAGACGTCCCACCTGAGAAGCTGACGGCATACCTTGGCGATAATGGTTATGTCCGCAGCGATACAGTTCGGGAGCCCGGAGAATTCGCGGTCCGTGGTGGCATCATCGACCTTTACCCGACGGGCGAGGTGAGCCCCCTTCGTCTTGATTACTTTGGAGACGAACTGGAACGAATCCGAGTATTCGATGCGGCAACTCAGAGAACAACTGGAGAGTCTGCTGAGTTTCTCTTGCGCCCGGTCGGTGAGATTCGTTTGGATGCTGACTCTATAAGTCGTTTCCGCACGTCCTATCGTAACCTGTTTGATACCACGGGCGATGATGATCCCCTCTATCAGGCGGTCTCCGCTGGGAGGCGTCACGCTGGAATGGAGCACTGGCTGCCACTGTTCTTCGATCGGTTGGAGACATTGTTCGACTACGTTACAGACGGTGCCATTATTCTTGGTCATCAGGTCGATCAGGCCATCGAGGCGCGCCTCGGCTTGATCGGTGAATATTATGCCGCCCGCCGCACTTTTTCTGGCGGGGGTTCTGCAGCGGGTGGCACCCTTTATCGAGCGATTCCGCCTGACCGCCTCCATCTCGATGATAACCAGTGGCGGCAGATTTTGACCGACCGTGCGGTTGCTACCCTATCCCCATTCGCGCCGCCGGAGGGGCTGGTCGGTGCATTTGATGCTGGCGGCCGCCTTGGGCGGGATTTTGCCGATGTCCGTGTGCGCCCCGAGGCTAATATTTATGATGCGGTTTGCGCTTACGCGCGCGTCGAGATCGCCGCGGGTAGGCGCTTTGTTGTGGCCGCCTATACGGCAGGCTCTCGCGACCGTCTCGGCCATCTGCTTTCTGAGCACGGACTAGGCGGACAGGCAGCTGTCGAGACTTGGGATGACCTCTCTAGTATAGCCCCTGGGATTGTTGCGCTGGGCGTTCTGGGTATAGATCACGGCTTCACGAGCTGCGACCTGACCGTGCTGGCAGAACAAGACATCCTTGGCGATCGCATGGTGCGCCTGGCAGGCCGCCGGTCGCGACCGGCGAATGTCTTGGCCGAGGCCTCCAGTATTGAAGAGGGTGATCTTGTTGTTCACGCCAACCATGGTATCGGTCGCTACGATGGCCTTGTCACCATTGCGGTTGGCGGCGCACCTCACGATTGCTTACGCATTCGATATGCGGGTAATGACAAGCTTTTCCTTCCGGTTGAAAACATCGAGCTCCTAAGCCGGTTTGGTTCAGAAGAAGTGGGTGCCCAACTTGATCGTCTGGGGGGCGCTGGCTGGCAGGCCCGTAAGGCGCGCATGAAGCAGCGCATCCGTGAGATGGCGGACGAACTGATTCGTATCGCCGCGGCACGCGAGCTGAAACCGGCGGCGCGCATGGTGCCGGCGGAAGGTCTATTTGATGAATTCTGCGCCCGCTTTCCATTTGAAGAGACGGAAGACCAACTCCGCGCCATCACCGATACTTTGGATGACTTGGCGAGCGGTCGACCGATGGATCGGCTAATTTGCGGCGATGTCGGATTCGGCAAGACAGAGATCGCGCTTCGTGCTGCATTCGTAACAGCCATGATGGGGAAACAGGTCGTAGTTGTCGTGCCGACAACGCTGTTGGCACGACAACACTTCATTACATTTAAGGAGAGGTTTTCTCAGTACCCTATTAGAATAGAACAATTATCAAGATTGATCGCTAGCCGTGATGCAAGTGCAATACGTGCCGGCTTAACCGACGGTACGGTTGATATTGTCATCGGGACGCATGCATTGTTGGCAAAGTCGATCCGCATTAATGATCTTGGCCTCCTTATCGTCGATGAAGAACAGCATTTTGGTGTTTCCCATAAGGAACAGCTGAAGCAACTTAAGGCCGATGTGCATGTTCTAACCCTGACGGCGACACCTATCCCGCGCACTCTGCAGCTTGCCCTGACGGGTGTGCGCGGCATGAGCCTGATCGCTACGCCCCCCATCGATCGGCTGGCGGTGCGCACGTTTGTGCTGCCCTATGACCCGGTGATCGTGCGTGAGGCAATCCTGCGGGAGCATTTTCGTGGGGGACAGTCATTCTATGTATGCCCGCGTATTGAGCATATTGACCGGGTTGCGGAGCGATTGCGCAAACTGGTGCCGGAGGTGAAGCTTGTCTCTGCCCATGGGCGAATGACGCCGACGCAATTGGAAGAGACCATGACTGCCTTTTCCGATGGCGCTTATGATGTTCTGCTCTCTACGAGTATCATCGAATCGGGGCTTGATCTGCCGTCGGTCAACACCATCATCATTCACCGCGCCGATATGTTTGGCCTAGCGCAGCTTTACCAGCTGCGCGGCCGTGTGGGACGGTCGAAGGTCCGTGCATACGCCTATTTGACCCTGCCGCCGGGCCAAAAACTAACTAAGACAGCGGAAAGGCGCCTGGAGGTCATGCAGACATTGGATGCCCTTGGAGCCGGATTTTCGCTTGCTAGCCATGATCTTGATATCCGTGGTGCTGGTAATCTGCTTGGTGAGGAGCAGTCAGGCCATATCCGCGAGGTCGGTATCGAGCTCTATCAGCAGATGTTGGAAGAAGCGGTGGCTGAGGCAAGGGGTGGAGATGGCACCGCATTCGAGGAGGAAGAATGGAGTCCGCAGATCAGCACGGGTATGCCGGTGTTAATTCCCGAAAGTTACGTCGCCGATCTCGGTGTTAGGTTGGAGCTTTATAGGCGTATCGCCAGATTGTTGCCCGAGGAGGGTGTCGACGCCTTTGCCGCGGAAATGATTGATCGCTTCGGGCCGCTACCCGCCGAAGTGGAAAACCTGCTGCAGACTGTTACCATCAAGCATCTATGCCGCGCGTCAGGAGCGGAAAAAGTCGAGGCTGGCCCAAAAGGGGCTGTCGTTGCATTCCGCGACAACCGATTCGCGAACCCAGCTGGCCTTGTCAGCTTTATTACTGACCAGGCGGGAACCGCCCGCCTGCGGCCTGATCACCGTATGGTTCTAAGCCGCGACTGGGAACGCCCTGCGGATAGGTTGGCAGGCTTGCGCCGGTTGATGCAGGTCTTGGCGGAGATTGCAGCAGCAGCCTAAGAAAATGACTATACGTGTGATCTTTTATGACGGCGATCTGATATTCTATCATGAATGAGGGGAAGGGGCCGTGGAATAGCTTATTTTAGTCTGGACCGGCGGTATTATCCTTTCGGAATAGGGTTGAGCCTGTTCCCTCGCTCTAGCGTTCTGCTATACTTTAGCCACAGTCACGAAGCAGCGTTATTAAGCTATTAAAGGAGGCTAGGGCAGGCATGAGCGACGTCGGAAATGGTCCTGACGACGACACTCTAAATTTCGGCCTTGCTATTAAGAGCCGGCCCAAGACTAAACAGCCGGCTATGTACAAGGTATTGATGTTAAATGATGACTACACGCCTATGGAGTTCGTTATTCATGTGCTGGGATGTTTCTTTAGCATGGGGCACGAAAGTGCAACGCAGGTTATGCTGCACGTCCATCAGCGCGGCGTTGGCATATGCGGCGTTTACACCTACGAAATTGCCGAGACCAAGGCAAATCAGGTAATGG
>CAUZNJ010000003.1:0-22725 GCA_963580965.1 Alphaproteobacteria bacterium
TTTCTTTCTCTAATGCCTCATGGGCCATTGCGATATCTGCCAGTGAGAAGCGTTGATTTATTTCGATTTTGATGGCACCGTTTTCAATATTCTCAAATAGTTCGTTTGCGGCAGTATCAAGTTCTTGCTTGTTTGTAATGTAGTCAAACAAGGTTGGACGGGTAACAAAAAGAGAGCCCTTTTTGGCCAGATCCAAAAGATTGATAGGGTCTGCTGGCCCAGAAGCATTGCCGAAATTAACTAGCATACCGCGCTTCGATAGGCAGTTGAGAGATCCGGGTACGGTGGTTTTACCGACTGAATCATAGACGACCGGCACGCCCTCTCCAGCTGTGATATCTTTAACACGTTCAACAAAGTTTTCGTTGGTATAGTTTATGGTATGATGGCAGCCATGAGCCTTTGCTAGGGCTGCTTTTTCTGGTGAACCTACGGTACCTATTACCGTGGCGCCAAGATGTTTGGCCCATGCACAGGCAATCGTGCCAACGCCCCCGGCGGCAGCATGGAACAGGATTGTTTGACCAGTCTTAACATCGAACACCCTACGAAGCAGAAAATATGCGGTCATGCCCTTTAGCATAGAGCCAGCAGCTGTGGCGTCGTCGATTGAATCGGGTAACTTGACTGCGCGCGCTTCAGGCACGTTGTTTAAGTCTGCATAGGCTCCAACAGGACCGGTGCAATAGCCGGCTCTCTCTCCAACTTTGAAACCGCTAACACCACTACCAATTGATACAACCGTACCCGCGGCTTCCAGCCCAAGGCGGGCAGGAAGAGGTAGCGGATAAAGCCCGGTTCTTTGGTATGTATCGATGAAATTAACGCCAATTGCGCCATGGCGGATTTGTATCTCGCCTGGACCGGGTTCTGGACAGTCCATATCGATATATTTAAGTACTTCGGTTCCGCCTACTTGGTCAAATTGAATTGCTTTCACGTGTCAGGGCTCCGGTTTAATTTAAGTATAAACAAACGTGCACTAATGCTGTTTGTGCGGCAAGTGGTGAGGCTAGAAGATAAGCTTACTTATTTTGGTCTCAAGTACTTTTATCCGGTGGCTGTGTGGCAGGCACTGGATAAAAAGACAATAGCGCATGATATCGGTGGGGGTTAATTCTCCAGCCAAATAAAGTTTGGCAAGTTTGTAGATATGCAAGCTTATAGCTTTTTAATGGGTCAGGATCCCCTGATTGTTCCAAGATTGCCAATGTACTGGGGTATCATGGTGTTTTTAAGATGGTTTCGTTCACGGCTCCACCGGTGTAATTTAGCTGAAAACCTATACGTTTTGGGGATTTTTTGCCAATGAGCTCGCCGTCGACAATTTATGCGCTTTCCACAGCCTCTGGACGGTCCGCTATTGCCGTGGTTCGAATATCGGGTCCGGCGGCAGGATGTGCACTTAGGATGCTTGGCGGCAAGACTGATGCGCCACGTAAGGCAACTCTTGAAACACTGGTCGATCCTGTGGCGGGGCACCCTCTCGATCAGGCCCTTACCCTTTGGTTCCCTGCTCCGTCTAGCGAAACAGGAGAAGATATTGCAGAGCTCCATCTGCACGGCGGCGGCGCGGTAATTACAAGCGTATTACGTGCCCTTGGCCAAATGGATCAGTTAGAGCCAGCAGGACCGGGAGACTTTGCCCGCCGTGCTTTTCATAATGGTAAACTTAATCTGACTAGGATTGAGGCCCTTTCGGATTTGATTTCGGCTGAAACTGAAGCGCAGCGAGCCCAAGCGGTACGTCAGCTTCAGGGAGCGCTGAGCGATCTTTATGATAGATGGAGGGCAGAACTTATCGTTTGTCTTGCTCATATTGAGGTGGCGGTCGATTTTACTGATGAGGATATCCCTGGAGATATTATTGCGGTTGCGCTGCGCGAAATTTGCACACTTGAGGCAGATATTGGTAGGCACTTAAATGATAATCGTTGTGGTGAGCGAGTCCGCTCTGGCTATAGGGTTGTGATTGCTGGTCCGCCCAATGCAGGAAAATCAAGTCTTCTCAATGCGCTTGCCCAGCGCGATGTAGCTATCGTGTCGGATGAGCCCGGCACCACGCGCGATGTGATTGATGTCGTGTTAGATCTGGGTGGTTTTCCGGTGACAGTGAGCGATACGGCGGGTATTCGAGATGGTGTTGGTAATGTGGAGGCTGAGGGCGTGCGCCGGGCGCAAGATCGGATGAAAGATGCGGACATTGTTTTGTGGCTGCGCGATATAACCTCTCCTAGAGCTCCGGCTGTTCCGAAAGAATTTTCAGCAAAATCGATTGAGGTTTGGAGCAAGGGCGACCTTAGTGCGGGACCCATTGACAGTTGTATTATCTCTACTCGTAAAGATAACGGCCTTGATGATTTGGTTGATCTCCTTCTTTTACGCGTTAGCGTTGATACGGACCGAGCCTTTGAAGGCCCGCTTTTGACAAGGGCTCGACACCGGTATGCGGTTGAGCGGGCTCATGCAGCCTTATCCCGCTCAATGATTTGTGATGTGTCTCAGCCAGAGATCATCGCAGAGGAACTAAGAGGCGCAACTCATGCGCTTGGTTCAATAACGGGTCGCGTTGATGTGGAAGATTTATTGGGTGCCATTTTCTCAGAATTTTGCATTGGTAAATAGCGGTAAATGACCTACGTGAACCAATTATTTATCTTCCGGTACCGATAGAACTTTTGACCTTCATGGCTGATCGGGGTACTTCTGGTTCCGATGCAGAACCAACCTAAGGATATGGTGCAAGCGGACGTCATTGTTGTTGGTGGCGGTCATGCCGGCTGTGAGGCGGCGGCGGCGGCTGCGCGCGCTGGTGCGCACGTATTGCTACTTACTCATCGGCGCGAGACTATTGGTGCAATGTCCTGCAACCCAGCAATCGGGGGCCTTGGCAAGGGACATCTTGTTCGTGAAATTGATGCTCTTGACGGGGTTATGGGCAGGGTTGCGGATGGCGCGGGAATTCAGTTCCGGCTACTCAACCGCAGAAAAGGTCCGGCGGTACGTGGCCCGCGCGCCCAGGCTGACCGTAAGCTTTATGCCCAGGGCATGCAGGGGGCTATCGGTGCGGAAGAAAATTTGGATGTTATTGAATGTGGCTGCGCTGATCTTTTGGTGGAGGATAAGAATGTTTGCGGCGTTATCACGGAGGACGGACGTCAATTACGCGCTGGCGCAGTTGTGCTTACAACGGGAACCTTTCTAAATGGTTTGATCCACATCGGAAACGATCGTACTCCGGCGGGTAGGGTTGGAGAGAAGCCGGCGCTTGGTCTTTCTGAGCGGCTTGAAGATGCAGGATTGCGTCTTGGGCGTCTAAAGACAGGAACGCCACCGAGGCTTGATGGCCGCACAATCGACTGGCAGCAGCTTACGCGCCAGCCAGGCGATGAGATTCCCTCCACTTTTTCGTTTATGACTAACGAGATCACAACTCCGCAAGTTGACTGTCATATCACGCATACAGCACCTCAAACTCACAGTATTATCGAAGCAAACCTGAGTGATGCGCCAATTTATTCTGGACAAATTTCTGGGATCGGTCCGCGTTACTGTCCTTCCATTGAAGACAAGGTTGTCCGGTTTAAGGAGAAGGACTCTCACCAAATCTTCCTTGAGCCTGAGGGGTTGGATGACGACACTGTCTATCCAAACGGGATTTCGACTTCGCTTGCTAAAAATGTTCAAGCAGCGTTTCTAGCCACAATTCCGGGACTGGAGAAAGCCCGGATCATTCGTTATGGCTACGCGATCGAATATGACTATGTCGATCCGCGTGAGTTGTTACCGACTTTGGAGACAAAGCGGCTGAAGCGGCTTTATTTAGCTGGTCAGATAAACGGCACAACCGGGTACGAAGAGGCTGCCGCCCAGGGTCTCATGGCGGGATTGAATGCGGCGTTGGCAGTCAGTGGTGGCAATGGGTTTATACTCGATCGTGCTGATGCCTATATTGGAGTGATGATTGACGATCTGGTGACCCGCGGCGTAAGCGAGCCGTATAGGATGTTCACGTCACGGGCCGAATACCGGTTGTCTCTGCGGGCCGATAATGCCGACCAGCGTCTGACGAATAGAGGGATTGAAATTGGCTGTGTTGGTGCTGCGCGACGATCCGCGTTTGGTGAAAAGAGCTCACGACTCAGCGCGGCTCGGGCGCTTGCGCACTCACTTAGCCTGACTCCGTCACAGGCTAAGCGCCATGGACTCAAAATTAATCAGGACGGAATTAGACGTACCGCACATGATTTGTTGGCTTACCCAGAGATTGACGTTGCGACGATTGGGCAAATTTGGCCTGAGATTGGTGTCTTTGGCCGGATAATTTCCGAGCAGCTGGAGGCGGATGCACTTTACTCTGGTTATCTGGAGCGCCAGAGGGCGGATATCCTTGCGTTTCGTCGCGATGAAGAACTCCAGATCCCCGGCGATATCGACTATGAACAGGTGGGAGGCCTTTCTAATGAGGCTCGCGAAAGGCTGATTTCGGCCCGACCTGTTTCAGTCGGACATGCTGCGCGGTTAGAGGGGATTACGCCAGCGGCGCTGGTCACACTTTTGGCTCACGTAAAGTCTGGCAAGGATACGCCTGCTGGCAGGAAGTCCGATCATGCCAAATTCAGCGCCTGATCTCCTGCCCGCCCGACCAGGCAAACCGGGCAGCTGGTCTCCTGATCGGATTATGCAGGTTTTTAATGTTTCACGTGAAACACTTGATCTTCTTGAGGAGTATGTTGAGACGCTGCGCGTTTGGCAAAGACGGGTCAATCTGGTTGGCAATTCAACGCTTGAGGATGTGTGGGGGCGCCATGTCGCCGACTGTCTGCAGCTGATTAATCATGCGCCGGATGCTGCGCGTACATGGGTGGACTTGGGTTCTGGCGCAGGATTTCCGGGGATTGTACTGGCGATAGTTCTTCGAAACCGTCCCGAGTTTAAAATGCATTTGGTCGATTCGAATGGTCGAAAATGCGCGTTTTTGCGGACTGTTTGCTTGGGATTGAAGATCCCAGCCTATGTTCATCATGCTAACATTGAAAGCCTTAGTGGCTCAGTGGAATATCCGCGTGGTGATGTTGTTACTGCGCGTGCGTTGGCACCGCTTGGCCGCCTTATTCCGTTGGCACTACCTTTTATGTGGAAAAGGTCTGTTTTGCTGCTGCCCAAAGGGCGGGATGTTGAGAGTGAATTGACGCAAGCCGCTATATCTTCGACATTTAACGTTGAGCGGATACAGAGCGTGATTGAGCCGGCGGCAACCATTTTACGTATCGAGAGGCGCGGTGATGGCGGATAGCAGCAAAGGGACGGCAGCTCGCAGCGGTGCTTCGCCGCGAGTTTTGGTGCTTGCCAATCAGAAGGGTGGCGTGGGAAAGACCACGACCGCGATTAATCTTGCCACCGCATTGGCTGCGGTGGGTGAGCGTGTGTTGGTGATTGATCTTGACCCGCAGGGAAATGCATCAACGGGGCTTGGGATTGATCTTGGTGATCGCCTGGTTTCAACACACGATGTGTTGATGGGGTCGGCAAGTATCGTCAGTTCGGCCACTCCAACGGCTATTCCACGGCTATATGTTGCGCCTTCCACACTCGATCTTTTGGGTGCTGAGGCTAATCTTTCAGCTGATAAGCGGCGTACTTTCAAATTGCGTGATGCCATCGCGTCTATGGTTGAAACGGCCGTTTCTGGGGGGCATGAAGGTTTTGGTTATATTCTTATCGATTGTCCGCCATCACTCAACCTTCTGACTATAAATGCCCTAGCGGCAGCTGATGCGGTCCTGGTGCCGCTCCAGTGCGAATTCTTTGCACTTGAAGGGTTGAGCCAGCTTCTTCAAACGGTGGATCAGGTGCGCGATACACTCAATCCCAGGCTTTCGATCCACGGTGTGGTTTTGACGATGTTTGATAAGCGCAATAATCTGTCTGGGCAGGTAGCAAATGATGTGCGCAAATATCTGGGCAATAAAGTATACGACACAGTCATTCCGCGTAATGTGCGTGTTTCTGAGGCGCCATCCCATGGCAAGCCAGTGCTGCTATATGACTATGCCTGCAGTGGCTCGCAGGCCTATATAAAACTCGCATCGGAGGTTATTCGCCGAGAGCGTGGCAATAATACTGTCCGATGAATTGTGACGTCACCCCGCTCTGGCTTAACGCAGGAGGCTTCTAATGATTTTGCCACCCAACATATCCGACAGCCCTTCCCCATCAGAGAGTAAAAAAAATCGCCTTGGTCGAGGGTTGGCTGCGCTTATTGGTGATGTGGTGGTTGAAAAAACGGAATTAGTCCGTTCTGCCGAATTAGGTGAGACTAAGAATGTTCTACCTATAGAGGCTATTCGGGCAAATTCAGCCAATCCGCGACGTAGGTTCTCTGAGGAGGATATTGCTGAACTTGCTCGATCTATTAAAGAAAATGGCCTGCTACAACCGATCATCGTACGGCCGGTTGAAGGTGAGGCGCAATCTTACGAAATAGTTGCAGGTGAGCGTCGCTGGCGAGCGGCCCAACTTGCGCAATTGCATGAAGTTCCGGTCGTTGTGCGTTCTCTCAGTGATGCCCAAGCGCTTGAGATTGCCATTATTGAGAATGTTCAGCGCGCCGATCTCAACCCGGTTGAAGAGGCGTCGGGGTATCGCCGGTTGATGGATGAGTTTCAATATACCCAGGATGATCTGTCCAAAATCATAGGCAAAAGCCGTAGCCATGTTGCTAATACACTACGACTGATAAATCTTCCCGACATAGTCAAACGGCACTTGATCGATGGATTGCTGAGCGCGGGCCATGCTCGCGCGCTTATTAGCGCGCCGAATATTGAGTATTTAGCTGGTGAAATTGTAAGGCACGGTTTATCCGTTCGTCAGACAGAAGCCTTGGTCAAGGGCGGGCATGAGAGCATGAAGTCAGTCGGAAGCGGCAGAAAAAATTCATCTACAGTAGAGAAAATAGACCCTAATATCAAAGCATTAGAGAAAGATATAGCCGAGTCTTTGGGTCTTAGGGTAAGCCTCGTGCATCGCAGTGTTGGTGATGGGCCAGGCGAGCTTAAAATCAACTATCGCACGCTTGATCAGCTTGATGAGGTCTGTCGCCGACTGATGGCGGTGCGAACGCTTAAGTAATTTACGAGGCGGTTATAGCTACGAAGCTCAATCAGGGCGGGTCGGTGCGAAGGCATTCTAAATAGCACAGGTCAGATGAAGATAGGAATGCCTGGGGCTCGATCTCGACGCGTCTTGGGATTGATTCAAGGTCGACCGACCTGGAAAAACTAACAACGGAGAACACGCCTATCATGATTGACGAGAAGAAGCTTAAGGAGAGCATCGACAGGAGCGATATCCTCAATCTCGCCAACAAAGCAACGCTTACACGGGACTCGGGGATGTGGGATGAGTTGGCGGAGTGTTTCCACTCGGACGCGGAGTTCACGTCGTCATGGTGGCAGGGCAAGCCTGCCGATTTCATCAAAGTCGCAAGCAAGAAGTTGGAAGCCGCGCGTCAGGAGGGCGGCGAACAGAAGCATTTGACCGGCAATCACTGGATTAAGATCAACGGCGAACGCGCTACGGCCGAGTGTGATCAGATCCTCTTCATGCGCCGCCCGATCAACGGCATACAGCTCGACTTCGCGACTTGGAGCCGCAAGCTGTTTTTGATGGCAAAGGAAAATGGCGTCTGGAAAATCTGGAGGAGATTCGTGATCTACGAGAGGTCCCGCATGGACCCCGTCGATCCGACGGTCAGCCCCGATAAATACTATGATCGTGAAGCGCTGTCCAAATACCCTAAGCAGATTTGTCATCACCTGTGGCGCAACGAATTGAAGGGTTCCGCCCCGGCGAAAAATCTCTGCATCAGAGGCACTGAACAGGAAAAGAAGGTGCGACGCGAAACTCGAGAATGGATCGAGGGCAGCTAGCGTGGATGCAAGCCGGTGCGACGCATTCCGCGACAGGATACTATTGATTCTACGGGAGATTCTCATCGAGAGCGCAAATTATAAACTTCAACGGTCGCAGCTCAGCACAATTCACTACCCGAAAAGCGAAGAACCCAACCTTACCACCCCTTTAGACCAACTCCCAATTGCGGCAAATACTTACGGCGTCGCTTCGCATCCGAATGTATACAATTAGTTTTTAATGTTGTAGAATATGCGGTTGGCCGCTCTTTCCTTGCGCTGATGTGGTCGTTCTGATTAATATAAAGATAATAGATGTTGCAGATCTGGAGGCGATAAAAACCTCGAGAAGTCCAGCCGGGTAGGAACTCAATATTTACCCGTGGACTAAGTGAGACTGAACAAGAATAACCAACTGGGAGAGACAAAATGCTCAAACGCTTGACGTTATTATTGACAGCAGCGGTGATAGCCACGCCGGCGGCACTCATGCTGTCGGCCAGCGTAAACGCCGCAGAATTCAAAACGACATACGACGAAATCCTCGCCGCAGCCAAAGATGAGGATGCCGTTCAATGGTGTACGGGGATGTCGCCTAAGGAGTCGCAGCCGATTGTCGACGCTTTTGTCGCGTTATACCCGGACGTTCCCGAACCGAACGATTTCGAATGCTTCAGCGAGGACGCGACGCAGCGCGTGGTTGCCGAATGGAGCGCCGGCGCTACGCAAGTCGACGTGCTGGATACCGATACCGAGATTCTCGAGACTCTGGAAAATGAAAATCTGACGCACGTTCAGGATTGGTCAGTTTTCGAAGGATCGCCAGTTGAGATCGATCCGCGGTATCTGTCCTATAATGGTCGGATTGTCTCGATCGGCCAAGCGCACAGAATTATTTGGTACAATCCGTCACTTTTGTCGTTAGAAGACGCGCCTAAGACAATCGAGGAGTGCGCCGATCCGAAATACAAGGGCATCCTTGCCGTTGATGTTAGGCCTTCCGGCTTCTTTGAGTTCATGGAAGACGCTGGAGGACCCTGGAGCGACGACCGAGCTCGCCAATGGGCGGCGGACATTGCAAAGAACGAACCGCTGTGGATTCGTGGTACTTCGCAGGCATTCCAGGTCCTAGCGTCTGGAGAGCGAGCGCTCATCTGCGGGCACCAATTGCACGGATTGTTCCGAAGTGGCCGAACAGATCCGAATGACGCGAACGCGGTCGTACAATTCATTATCCCAAAGCAATCGGTTGTTCGCGATTATATCAGGCTTGGATTGGCACCTGAGCCGTTGGCCCCGAATGGCACGTTACTTTTCGCGGCCTTCATGGGATCCGATAAAGGTCAAGCTGCTATTGCCAGCGCGAATCCAGGTTATGCTTCTCCGCACATCAAAGGGAGCTTTACCCAAGTCCTTTACGAGGAAGCCGGTGCAGAGATTCTGCAAGCGACCCAAGAAGTCCTTGGCCCGGTTACCGGTAAAGTGAAAGAAATCATGTTGACTGAATGGGGATTCCCTTCGCCGATCCCGAAGAAGAAAAAGAAATAAAGCAGAACAGCTGATTAGTAGCGCCTCGGGACTATCCCGAGGAAGGACTAGCAGTTTCTGTCGAGCCAGTTGATCAGGCGGCATGCTGGAGCAATGCTCTGCATGCCGCCTGACGCTAAACTCATTCAGTTTACGGCAATTGGGTCGTCCGTGCTCGAAGTCACTACGATCGTCGCGGTTTGTCGCATATCTGGCAGAGATAGCATCAGGAGACGTCAGCGGATGGCTGATAGCGTATTGCACGACCGGCGCCCTTTTGGGCGGATAAGTCAGTATCTCAACGCGGCCCGTGGAAACTGGGCGGTTGTGGCAGCCGTCGCCGTGATGGTGGTGTTCGTGGTCGTGCCGTTGACGTACCTTATGATAACGAGCTTGACCGTAAGCAGCATCGGCACCCTTGGCGACTGGACACTCGAAAACTATGAAAACGCGTTTGCGTCGCCTGACCTCGTGTATCAGGCATTTCGCAACACCATCGGCGTTGCGACGATCGGAACTGCCATTAGCCTGATGTTGGCGGGCTTGTTCGCTTGGCTGGTCGAGCGGACTGATATGCCGTTCCGAAATCTCGCATTTATCGTTATTTTGCTTCCCATTGCATTGCCGAGCATTTTATTCGTGCTGTCATGGACGGTTCTGTTGTCTCCGAGATCCGGACTGCTCAACCTTCCACTGAGGGATATGCTGGAGTTTCTCGGCATCCAGCTCACTGACGGACCTTTCGATATCTATACGTTGGGAGGCGTGATTTTCCTTGATAGCCTGCGCGGTGTAACAACCATTTTCTTAATGCTGGTTGCCGCCTTTCGCTTGTTCGACGCAACCCTGGAGGACGCGGCGAAGGTGAGCGGCGCCGGGACGTTTCACACAATCCGCAGCGTCACAATTCCCTTGCTGGCACCGGCTCTCCTCGCCGCATGCATGTATTCGTTCATCTCCAGTATGGACCAATTCGAAGCCGCGCTGGTGGCTGGTCTGCCGGGGCAGGTGTTGCTTCTGCCAACGCTCATCTTTTTCACCGTGCGGATGCAATCGCCGGCCGATTATGGCCTTGGCGCCGTGTACTCCATAATGTTTATGGCGCTGATGATCGTTTTACTGGTGCTCTATCGCCGTATTATCAACAAGTCCGAGCGATTTGTGACGGTGAGCGGCAAGGCATACCGCCCGCAGATGATCGTCCTCGGTCGATGGCGATATCTGGCACTCGCCGTCGTTGGACTTTTTGGTATCGCGACGGTTGGACTTCCGGCACTCACGCTTGGATGGATTTCGGTGCTGCCGCCGAACTCCGCACTCGTGTTGGGAACGGGCACTCAACTAACATTTGAAGCTTACATTGATATATTTACCAATCCGCGCAGTTTGAAGATCGTATGGAATACCCTTGTAATGCTCACTATGACAGCGACCATCACGATGGGAATCGCATTTTTGGTCTCTTGGGCAATCGTGCGCGGCAGAGCGCGCGGACGCGGCCTCCTCGATGGGATGAGCTTCCTTCCATACGCATTTCCAGGCGTCACGGTCGCAATCGCACTTATCTTCGTGTTTCTCAATCCACCAGGAAATTATTTACGGGTTTACGGCTCTGTCTCGATACTGGTCATCGGATTGACTATAACTTACATCGCCTTCTCAACGCGATTGATGAATGGTGCAATCGCTCAGATTGGCCGAGAATTGGAAGAGGCTGGACGCACGTCCGGAGCGACACAACTCGAGGTCATGCGCCGGATCACGCTGCCGTTGTTGATGCCGGCCTTCATCGCCGGGTGGATTTGGGTTGCGTCCCACGCGATGAGATCCTTCTCGATCCCGCTCGTGCTGTCGTCGAATAAGAACCAAGTGATTGCGCCCGAAATCTGGCGCGTGTGGCAAGTAGGTCACCTCTCCACAGCTGCGGCGTATGGTGTGTTGCTGATGATCTTTCTCATCCCGATTACTTTTTGGATGAGGCGGCTGATGACACGTGCCAATCGATGGATGGATGGATGATTAGTCAAGAGGCGACAGTAATAAGTAGGAATGGTGAGGAGTAATACGGTGTTGAGGGTTGAAAATCTGCGCAAAAGCTTTACCTCGGAGGGCGGGCTCGTTGACGCAGTTGACGATATCACATTCTCCATAGCTAGCGGCGAGTTCTTTACGCTGCTCGGACCAAGCGGCTGCGGCAAAAGCACGACGCTTCGCTGTGTTGCCGGGCTTGAACGGATCACCAGCGGAATGATCGAGATCGATGGTGAGGTTGTCGCGTCGAATTCTCGAAATTTGGAGGCCAATCGGCGACCGATCTCGATGGTGTTTCAGTCTTATGCCATCTGGCCACACATGACGGTGTTGGGAAATGTGGTGTTTCCGCTGTCGACCCGCGGCTCGGGCAAGAAACGCAGGATGAGCCGGAAAGAGCGCCGCGACCGCGGGATGGAGGCTTTGAAGATGGTCCAACTCGATCATCTCGCCGATAGGGACGCGCCGTTCCTAAGCGGAGGGCAACAGCAGCGCGTTGCGTTGGCGAGGTGCTTGGTTGTCCAACCGAAATTGCTTTTATTGGACGAGCCATTGAGCAATCTTGATGCGAAACTCCGAGAAGAGATGCGGTTTGAGATCAAGGATCTGACCGCTCGGCTGG
Source organism: Alphaproteobacteria bacterium (assembly GCA_963580965.1). Taxonomy (GTDB): domain Bacteria; phylum Pseudomonadota; class Alphaproteobacteria; order Rhodospirillales; family CAMCUA01; genus CAMCUA01. The sequence goes on from CAUZNJ010000003.1 coordinate 12,097, forward strand.
GCATCTCGACGATCTACGTGACTCATGATCAGGCGGAGGCGTTGTCGATGTCCGATCAGATAGCCGTGATGTCTGGGGGAAAAATTCTTCAACAGGGCACTTCACGAGAGATCTATTTAGAGCCGAGCTCGGCGGCGGTTGCCCGGATAGCTGGTAACGTGAATGTACTTGAAGGCGCCATTGTGGGCTCAATCGAGACACCGCATGAGGCTAACGTACGCATGCCGAGCGGCAAGATGCTGCGGTGCCGGACGGTGGAAGCGAAGAGGGGTGAAGGCAACGTCGAAATAATGTTCCGGCCGGAGCTTGTCGATGTGCGGTTGGACGACAAGGCTGAGCCGCCTGTCGATAGCGCTTCGGTCAACTCACTGCCCGCACGTGTCGGCCGGATCGACTTCACCGGTGACCACCTGAAAGCGCATTTTGAGACCGCCGATGGAGAAGTGATCGCAAAACTGGCGCCCAATGTGGTTCTGACAAACGGCGATGAGGTAACTTTGCTGATAAAGGCGGAGAACTGCGTCGCCCAGTAACTGACCGTCGTCAAAGTATATCGGACATCGCCTATCTGGCGGGCGATGCGCTGCACGTCCTCAAATCTTCAGCAGGCGCGCCGGGTTCTCGCACAGGATCATCGAGCGTTCCTCATGCGTCAGGCCGGGGATTGATTCAACAAAATCGACAGGCTTCATGACCGCCATGCCTTGCGGAAAATCGGTGCCGGCAACGATGCGATCGACACCGACGAGATCGATCAAATTGCGCATGATCTGGGCGTCGTGAGTAATGAGGTCATAGTGGAAGCGGCGCAGATACTCCCTAGCTGGCCGCTTGACGTGCTTCAGTGTGGGGCTCCAGGCAATACCCAACTCTAGCCGCCCGATAAGCCACGGGAAGGTGCCCCCGGCATGTGGCAGAAACACTTCAAGATCAGGGAACGCGTCGAGCACGCCACCGCACATCAAGCTGACGGCGGCATAGCCCGCCTCCTGCGGATTACCGAGCGTGTTGATCATGAAGAAATCCTTCATGCGTTCAGGGTCGGTCGGGTAGAGATTGGTGAGAAAGAGCGGTAGCCCGAGTGCCTCAGCGCGCTCGTAGATCGGCCAAAATTCCTTCTCGTGGAGATTCTTGCCGTTGATATGCTCAGGTAACCACACCGCCCGCATGCACGGCTGCTTGGCCATACGCTCGAGTTCCCCCAGAGACAGCCCGATGTCCTGCAGGGGCAGGCAGATTGTGCCGTAAAAGCGGTCGGGATACTTCTCGTGGGCTTCGACGCAGGCATCGTTGTGCGCAACCGAGAGTTCAAGGCCAAATGCGGCTGGAGCCCAGTAGACGAGCGGATTAGTCATCGACAGCACCTGGGTATTGACCCTGCGATCATCCATGGCCGCGATGATGTCGTCGAAATTGGTCATCTTCTTGCGCATCGACGATTTTTGCGTGCCTCCGGGGATAGATAAGACAAGCGGGTTGCCTTTCTCATCCTCGCCCATAACCGCGCCATGGGCCGGTCCCTTCTTGATCATCAGGTCGACAAACGCCTGCGGATACCAATGCATGTGCGCGTCTATAACGCGGCGGTAACTTTGGCCACCGGTGGCGGCCTGCTGGTCGTCCGCAGAAGTGGGCGATGCGTTGTGGTCGTTGGACAAAGTTTGCTCCTGTACATGGAAGAAAATGGCAAGCCCGCGTTAGGTGGGCTTGCGAATATTAGTGCAGACCGGACCGCCGAGCCTCGCGGAACAGCCGCGATCTTTCCGCTAGCCTACGGTCAAACGGCTTGACGCAGCGGAATTGGATTGCTCTGCGAAAGCTTGGCGATAAGCCCGGTCGCTTCGAGATCGGCGCGTAGGCGTTCGCGCGCCTCTTCGGTCATCGGCGAGCAAGGCGACCGGACCGGGCCACCGACCATGCCGACCAACTCCATCCAGACCTTCTGCTCATGAACCGGCATACGGCCCAATGCCCGGCCGTAGCCGGCGATCCATCGTCCGTGGACTTCTCGTAGCGGCGTGACGCTACGGCAGATTTCGACGGCCTTGTTCATGTCGCCGGCGAGTGCTGCCTGCGTGTAGTCATGGACCGGAAGATAGCCCGGCACCTGATAGAGATGCGGACAGAAATTCAGAAGCCAGCGGTCGCCCATGACCGCCAGATTGAAAAGCCAGGGCCCTTCATCAGCGACGCTGACCGCCAACTCCTTGCCGACCTCACTTCGTAGATTGATGGTCGCGGTCGGAGCCGGGTTCGCCTGTTTGAAGCCGCAGATATTAGGCAGAGCCGCGAGGCGTTTGGCGAGCTTCTCTGAAATTGGATAATAGACCTGCGGAATATTGAAGAGAACGATACCGATATTCACGCGCTCAGAAATGAATTCGTAGAAATCGAACACGGCGTCATCGTCCTTGGCCCCCTGATAGGGCGTCAGGATGATCGCAAAATCGACACCGACGGATTCGGCGTGCTGACAGAGCCTGACAACCTCGTAAGGGTTCTGATGGTGGCAGCCCGCGATGATGGGGATACGGCCCTTCGACGTCTCGACATTGATCTCGTGAACCCGCATCCGCTCTTCGTTGGTCATCGACCAGAACTCGGCAACGTTGCCGAGGCAATAATGCCCCTCTATCTTCAGATCCGAGATGCAGCGTTCTAGATTGAAGCTATTGCCCGCGTCGTCGACCCGGTCGTCCTCGGTGAAGGCCGTAGGAAGCGCGGTCCACACGCCCTTGAGCTTCTCTCGAGCATATTCCTTGGCTTCATTTTTATTGTATTTCATGGATTATCTCCAAATTGGCCAGCTTTAGAACGAAAGCGATGGGCGGTATTTCCTGGGCGCATATGTAGTGGAGGTTACGGAATATTGTCGATTTTCTCAATAGCCGCGATCCTGCTGCTCACTCACAGAAGCCTATGCTTCACACAGAAGAAGTTCAATGGAATCTACATGAACTACGCGCAAAATGTTGTAGTGATTTAAAGTGGACTTTTAGCAACCCGATTTGCCAATGCGCTGGTTGTTATTGAATGTACGCTTTCCGTTGGCGCAACTTAGTAGTTGCGGAAGCGAGTTCATTTGCCATCCCAGCCAACGGTTATTGTCGGAGTAGACCGCCGAAGAAGGCAACAGGGCGAAAATAGCAATCAATTTGCGCCCCCTTCTCAACGGTCACTGACGACAATTTGCTCGCGCTGTCTCCCTCACTCGGCTGCTACGGCGAGACCAGCGTTGGCACGGTCAACGATGCCGGTTGCCTTGAGATCGGCTTCAAGTTCAGCACGCGCGTCCTCGGTCATCTCAAGTACCGGTGGGCGGACTGGTCCGCCGTGCATTCCGATAACTTCCTGCCATGCCTTCATTTCGGCCAGCGGCATGCGACCAGCGCGCCAATAACCCATGATCCATTTGGCGTGAAGATCGCGCAGCGGCTGAATTGAGCACGCAATCTCGGTTGCCCTTTTGATATCACCTGCCATGGCGGCTTCGGTGTAATCCTTGAGGGGCAACCAACCGGGAACCTGATAAAGGTGCGGGTTGTAGTTCAACAGCCAATTGAGCCCGAGTTGGGTCATCGACGTCATCCAGGGAGCCTCGTCGGCGACCGATACAACAAGCTTATCTCCGACCGCCTGTGTGATTGAATGGGTAGCCGCCGGGCCGGGGTTCGCCTGCTTGTAGCCGCATATATTCGGCAGTGCAGCCAGGCGGGTCGCCAGCTCCGGCCCGATCTCGTGACAGATCTGCGGCACGTTGAACAAAACAATACCGATATCTACCCGCTCGCAGATATACTCGTAGAAGGCGAATACGCAGTCGTCGTCGCGCGCGGCAACATAGGGCGTCAGCACGATTGCAAAATCATAACCGATATCGCCGGCGTGACGGGCCAGCGCTGTCGCTTGCTTAACCGACTGGTGATGGCATCCGGCGATTTGCGGGATACGGCCGCCGGCCGCATCAAGCATTACTTCATGCGCCCGCATGCGCTCATCGTCTGGCATCGACCAGAACTCGGCGATATTGCCGGAGCAATAATGACCGTCGATCTGGAGACCGGAGATAATGTGCTCCATGTTGGCACGGTTTGCCGCTTCATCAAATTCATCATCCGCATCCCAGGTATAGGGCATGGCCGTCCACACGCCCTTGAGGATTTCGTGGGCGGCTTCCTTGGCTTCGCTCTTGCGATACTTCATGAGTCTTCCTCCGGTTTAGTCGATATCCCGCAAGGGGATTTTGTTGGGGCTATTATCGCCGAACCGCGAGTGTGGTTCAACCTTGTCGTGGTCGGCAACTATGACAATTCGACCGGCTCCCATCCTCCCGATTATGTATTGGACCACGGGCGGACTATGGCTGATGCCTCTGTCGCGATCACGGTCATTGGAAAGCGTCCTAGGCGCCGGTGATCCATTCTTTTGCTTCTGCGCGCACGACCACCTCCTGGTCGGTGCCCCTTATGCAGAGATTTTTTGAGGGTGCTGACCCCATGACGTCGTTGCGCCACAGGTGATAGCGGATCTGCTTGGGGAATTTGGCCATGACTTTGGGATCGAAATATTTCTCCGGCTCGACCGTTGGATCGACCGGGGCCATGCTGTCTTTCTCATAAATGGCGAAACGCCTCCATATTTTCCAGTCGCCATCCCGCTTCGCCATCAAATGGAGGCGGCGGCTGGCGGTGGCGAAGTCGAGTTCTACACCGTTGACGAGACGGCGCATAAAGAGAATCAAGTCACACTCGGCAGTGGCGCGTTCGCCATTGATCTCAATCCAGTGATTGCTTGTCATATGTTTTTGTTCGCCGCCCTCCTGACGCGCGACTTCAAGCTTCTTGCTTGCAGCCTTGATAAAGTCCGAAGGCTTGCCCTGCCACCAGGACGATGTGAACTCGGCATCGGGGTGGTAGCACTCCGCCAGTTGATCCCACAGACCCGAATCCCGAGTAATGATCGATTTGGAAACAAGATTTATTATCTCGCTCCGGTCGATGCTGTCTTGAAGCTTCTTATCGTCAACCATGAAAGGCACGTCCTTCGTTGTTCGTATTGAAGTGTCCCGGTCTATCGGGATTATGAGATAGTATCTCGGCTTTCCTTAGAGATTGATAGCTTCCGAGTGCTGCTCGCCATCGAAAAATTGCAGGATATTGGCAAGCGCGGCGAGCCGGAGTCGAGCAGAAGATGGATCGTATGGTTCGTCATGCTTGTGAGCCTTAGGTGCTGATTAGAAATATACGTTTGAATTGCCCTATCATCAGCGCATCCACGTGTATACAACAATGGACGGATCAAGGTGTTTATGGACGAATGTTGATGGGCTTCAAGCTGACGAATCGGCAGCTTGAGCTGCAGGAGCTGACCCGCAAATTTACCGACGAGGCGCGCGAACGCCCACGTGCCGATCTCGAAGCGACCGGGCTTATCGCCAAATATCGCCAGTCACAGAAGCCCGAACAGCACAGAAAGGCAGGCTGACCGATGAAGGCCTTGTAAGTAATCGTAGGACGGGAAAATCCGCGCTCTGCGAGAGAGGCTTTGATTTAGATTGCTTTACTAGCGGCGTCGCGGTCTCCGCTGCGCGTCAAACGCGTGCCGAGCAATTCCAGCAAACTGCAATGGGGGATGAGAAAGCGCAATGAGGGATTTGGAAAAGGTAGACGTTGCCGCCGCGGTGACGAGTTCGACAGGAAGACTTGCCGCCTACATGGTACGGGCGCCGCACGCGAGCCTTCCGAAAGAGGTCGCGGCCCGCGCAACGCATCACCTCCTTGACACACTTGCTGCAATGGCTTCCGGCACGACCTTACCGGTTGGCCGATGGGCAATGAAATATGCTGGATTGCAGGGCCCTGGTTCTGATGCGTCCGTGATCGGTCTGCCAGGACGGTTTAATGGTATGATCGCAGCTATTGCTAACGGCATGCTAGCGCACGCTGACGAAACCGACGACTCCCATGCCGGCTCAGGCATGCATCCAGGCTGCGCGATATTGCCGGCAGCGCTCGCTATGGCTGAGAAAAATGGTAAGAGCGGCTCTGATCTCTTAAGGGCTATGGTGCTTGGCTACGACGTCGGACCGCGGTTGATGACTTCGATCGGGGCTGTCCCCGGAGCTCCTGACAGGCGTTACGATACGCATTCATTTGGCGGGACCTTCGGTGCGGCTGCTGCTGCCGGCGCGCTCGCGTCAGCATCGCTTAATGAGAGGCAATGCCGGCATCTTTTGTCTTATGCGGCGCAGCAGACTTCTGGGTTGGCGTCATATCCGATGGACACCGGCCACGTGGAAAAGGCCTTTATCTTCGGTGGTATGCCAGCGCGAAGCGGCATGACCGCAGCCACGATGATCGAAGCTGGGTTCACCGGTATCGACAACGACCTCGAGGGCGCAAACGGCTTTCTATACTCGCGCGGTATGGAGAAGGCGGATGCCGCGAAACTGTCAGACGCGCTCGGCGAACGCTTTGAAATCATGCGAACCAACATCAAGAAATACTCGGTCGGCTCGCCTATCCAGGCTCCAATAGATTGTCTTGTCAACATCATGCGGACGCACAGTGTGGGGCCGGATGATGTTGAATCCATGGTCGTCTACACCGCACGTGGCGAGGACAAGATCACGCGGCCCGACCAGCTAATGAGTGACCTCAATATCCGCTATCTGCTCGCCGTTACACTCATTGATGGAGAGCTAACCTTCCGTGCCGCGCATGACGAAGCGCGTATCCACCAACCGGCGATCGAGCGTATCGCCAAGAACATAACGGTCCGAGCCAATTCGGCGCTTGCCTCACCCGAGAGCCCGCGGCAGGGCATCATCGAGTTTAAGACACGCGATGGACACACCCTCTCAAACCATGTCGTCAAGGTTCGAGGGGCTATGGAGAATCCAATGTCCACAGAGGAGGTCATTGCCAAGGCGGAGGACCTGCTACGCACAGTCATGCCCGCTGAGCGGGCTGAGCGGGCAATTACGACGGTGCTAAATATTGAGAAGTTAACGGACGTCCGCGGCCTGACAGCTCTCTTCGCGCCGGAATAGTTGGGTAAAGCGGCTATCCATGCGCGCCATTGTCGGGGAGAACGTCAAGACTTCAGATGTTTTACTTTGCCAGCACCTTCCATATGCCGTCGGCGGTTGCGACGATGCGGCCATCAGCAGTTACCGTGCCACGCATGAAGACGATCGACCGGGTCTTTCGCGCGATCCCCGGAGCAATCTCCATGAATTCTCCCAACTCGACGGCGTCGATGAAGCGGATGTTCAGTTCGATGGTGGCTTGCGGAAGATTATTGTTAATACGCCGCGAGCCCATAGCAAGCGAGCGGTCACAGAATGTGACACTTCAGGAATGATGCCCAGTCCATGCTGGTAAACTGGGAATCCTGATCAGAGTGGATGAGCACTTTGTTCTTCGGCTTCCTCCTCCACACAGCACCTAAAGTGACCGGCGATTGGTAACGCATTGTGAGCAGATTCGGCCGCTCGCTTATCGATGTTCTCGCCTCATGCGGCCCGCACCAACTAGCAAACTCCGACTACTGGAACTAGTATCCGAGTTAATCCGCGTCTTCACAGATCAAACAAATTATTCGTCACCATCTGCCACATCGATCATAACTATAACCGGCGGACCGGCTTAGTGAGCAAGGACAACCTCCGCTGCCGCCGCTCCGGCGATCTTGCCAAAGACTGACCCTGAAACGAGACCTGTGCCAGCTGGATAGTTGAAGTAGAAAATTCCACCAACCATCTCACCTGCTGCGTACAGACCGGGAATCGGGAACATGTTAACGTCGACGACCTGACCGGTGTCCGGGACCGTACGCAGACCACCAAACGTGAAGGTCACACCGCAGGTCACCGCGTAAGCCTCGAAGGGCGGCGTATCAATCCGGTGCGCCCAGTTTGACTTTACAGGTTCGACACCGATTGTCCCGCGACCGTCGAGGACTGAATAGTCGAAGGGAACATCGGCCTGCACTGCATCATTGTAATCGCGGACAGTTTTCAGGAACCTCTCGGTATCAACATCCTCGAGCTTTTTGGCGAGTTCGTCGAGCGAATTGGCTACCACCTTGGTGACGCTACGGTCATCATATGACGATCGCAGCAGATGTTTACTTTTGCTGTCGAAAACCTGATATGCGAAGTGCCCGGGCTGCTTCAGCACCTCTGCGCCATATTTGGCATAGGTGTAGTTATAAAAATCGGCTCCTTCATCGACGAAGCGTTTCCCCTCGGCATTGATCATGATTGAGTAGGGGTAACTATGGCGGTATGGCCCATGACTATTGGTAACATCGCCGAACTCGGACGCATAGCGCTCCCAGGAAACGGCATGTCGCCCCGACCAATTGCCGAAAGCAGAAGCACCGATCTCCAGCGCCATCTTCAGGCCGTCTCCCATATTGAAACGCGTGCCGCGAACTTTTGCGAGGTCCCAACCCGGGCCTAAATAGCGCGCACGCCACTCCGGGTTGGATTCGAAGCCGCCGCAGCCAAGGATCACTGCCTTCGCCCGAAACTCTTTGGCTGATCCATTTACCTTTGCCCTAACTCCGACAACCTGCTCATTTTCATAAATAAGCGATGTTGCGCGGGTTTCATAAAATATTTCGACGCCCATTTTGACTGCCGCTTTATTTGTGGCCTCGACGAGACCGGGACCGCCGCCGGAAACATGCAAGGGGAAGCGACCAAAAAAACGGCGTTTACCATCTATTACGGCCGATTGTGCGCCGTAGTTCGGATCGAAACGTACGCCATGGCTGCGAAGCCACACCATGGTCTCAAAACTTCTCGTTACCAGCAATTCGGATAGTGCAGGATCGGTCCGGAAATTTGTCACGCGATAAAGGTCATCGTAGAATTCGTCGACAGTGTTGCTGTCCCAATCCACATCGCGCGCTTCTTCCTCTGAAATGTCAGTAAGCCGCTGAAGGTCCTTTACGCTGTTATAGGCAAAACGCATCACGCCACCGGCAAAACAGCTGTTCCCGCCAGACTCATCGACGCTTGCCGCTTCGAGAATTGCAACGCGAGCGCCCTTTTCGCACGCAGCAACAGCCGAACACAGGGCCGCATTTCCCTTGCCAACGACCACAACGTCGTAAATGTCACTTCCCGCCCCTGCAGAAGCCCGCTCAGAGGACTCCGTCGACGCTTGCGACCGTTTTTTAGAAACTGACATTTTCCTATTTCCTCTGACCACACTTAAACGATATTCTGTGCATGGACCCGGATTTTGCGATACCGTAGTCCCCACTTCTACACTGAGCGACGTAGATGGCGTTGTGCTTGTTTTTGGTGTTGATTGTACTGTCTAAGACAAGCTGCACCGGTACTTCCTCTCAATTGGTGGGAACACGGCGCAGGGGGATCAGGCGCGCATGCGGCGACCCGCATATTCTACCACATTAAAAACTAATTGTATACATTCGGATGCGAAGCGACGCCGTAAGTATTTGCCGCAATTGGGAGTTGGTCTAAGGGGGTGGTAAGGTTGGGTTCTTCGCTTTTCGGGTAGTGAATTGTGCTGAGCTGCGACCGTTGAAGTAATCCTCCCTGAATTGTCGTTTTGTCGTGGAAGACAAGATTGATGGCAAGGAAGAGACATACGGCAGAATAGATCGTCGCCGTGCTGCGGTAGGTCGGTGTTTTGCGGGTGCAAGGCCGGTCAAAGCCTCAATCAGAGTGTCATTCCGAAGGAGTTACGGTCGCGAGTTCCTGGCCAAGGCTCTTCAAGAGCAGATCACTTCCGTCGGCGCGAGGACTGCCTACCTGTGATAGCGTCAACGGTAAGCTGAGACACGACCTGCTCATTCTCGGATGTCGGCAAATAACATAATCCCCGGACCACTCAGTGGGGGCCGGGCAGTACGATCAAAACATCATCGTTAGCTCGCGGGCCCAGTCGGAATTCAATGCTCGTCGAACATCATGGTCAAGCGAACTTCCTGTGCCATTCTGATGTGCTCCCGAGCTAAAAGTTCGGCGAGATCGGCATTGCGTTTCTCAACCGCGGAAATGATTTTACCATGCTCTTGGGCGGCAAGCTTCGCCCGGCCTTCGAACGAAAAGGTAGGGTTAGGTAAAAGGGCGAGCGACTCATTCAGCTCAATGAGTGAACGGACAAGATATCGATTGCGCGCCGCTTCATATATTCCTTCGTGGAGTTCTCGATTAATTCGAGCGAGCTGGAGCTGATCGTCAAATTTAGTCTCAAAACTACGCTCGATATGCCAAAGGGTAGCGATTTCCGACGGCGTTGCGTATTGAGCCGCAAGCCGTGCGGCCGATCCCTCCAGAATTTCACGCATTGTATAAAGCTCAATAATTTGAGCGCGCGACAATCGAACAACGACGAGACCACCAGCCGCAATTTCTAACAGACCGCGTGACTTAAGCCTTGATAGTGCCTCTCGGACGGGCGTACGACTCACACCGAGATGCTGAGCCACCTCCTCCTCTCGAATTCGTTGTCCGGTGGTGTATTGCCCTTTCTTTAGTGCCGTCAGCAACGCCTTATAAACGAAATCTGCGCGCGAGTTTCCGTTAGCTGGCTCCATGAGGCTCGCTTGACTGGCAGCAATCTTCTTCATTTTTGCTTTCATCTT
>CAUZNJ010000004.1:0-22514 GCA_963580965.1 Alphaproteobacteria bacterium
AACAGCCGCTGGCCGCCTGCGCCAGACGACTCAGCCAAGGCCAGAAGTGCGCCGATCATGTCGCTAGGGTGGCCGCCGTGATGGCCGTCATTGAAATCAAGATAGCGGATCATCGTCGTATTAATAAATGTGGCGGTTTCCGCCGTCGTCCGTTCATGAATTCCAACGATGCGGCCTGCATACATTTCAGGCGCCCCGCCACGGGCTAGCCGCCGGCCCATATCCGCCGCTTCGCAGGCGCTGCCTCCCAGGGCGCAGCCGATTGAATCAAGCGCCCGGTGGCGCGCCGCCTTAACAACACCGGACGGAATGTCCACGTAGTTCAGCTTATGAGCGAATTCGGCGATCTGCCGTGTCAGTGCATCCATTGGTAGGTACCCATTTGGTAGATCCTCATCGAAAAAAAATTGTTTATCATGTTGGTCGTACCAAGAAACAATGCAAAGTAAGGTCTTGTCGAGAGCGAGGTGATAAGTTGCCTCCAGTGTTCAGCAGTCGCGGCGGTTGACCGACACCCTAACTGCCGAGGGAATTAGCGAGACAAAAATGGATAACACAACGCCTTTACCCCGCTTCGACGACCATCCCGCCGCCTGGTTCGGCCCCGATATGGCAGCACATCCTGGGGGCTGGACGTGGCAATTACGCGCAGATCAAGTCAGGGAACTGAATGCAGCCGTGCAGCATCTCGATGGCTCAGGGCGCGATATAGTCACCCTGACCGCGGTCGATGCCCGGCTCGATAGCCTACGACAAGACATGGAAACCCTAAACCAGGAGCTCTTGCAGGGCAAAGGCTTCAAGCTGATTCGCGGCGTGCCGGTTGAAGGCTACAGCCGTCGTCAAGCAGCCATCGCGTTTTGGCTGTTAGGAGCTCAACTGGGCATCCAGTGTCCGCAAAATGCCAAGGGGCATTTGCTTGGCCATGTCCGTGATCTCGGCTTCGACTATGGAAAGCCATCGGCGCGGGCCTATCAGACGTCCGCCCTGCTGCCATTCCACTGCGACACTGGCGGTGATGTAGTCGCACTGATGTGCCTACGCGGCGGGCGATTTGGCGGACTATCGCGGGTTGTCTCCTCCGTCAGCCTCTACAATCATCTCGTTGAGAAGAACCCCGACGCCGTGCGCACGCTGATGCAGCCGCTCTATCGAGATAGGCGCGATGAAGTCCCCGAGGGCGCACACCCATGGTATCGTATGCCGGCCTTCTGCATCGAGGACGGCCGGCTAATTTGCAGCTATTCGGCAAGCACAGTGGTTAAGGCCCAGCGCTTCGATGATGTCCCACGCCTAACCCTCGAACAAATAAAGGCGATGGCGGCATTCGATACTGCGGCCCTCGACCCCAGCCTGAAGCTCGACATGGAATTTCGCCCCGGTGACGTGCAGTTTCTCTGCAACCACGTCACCCTGCACAGCCGCACGGGATTTGTGGACTGGGACAAGGCGGAAAAAAAGCGCCACCTGTTGCGCCAGTGGCTGGCCTGCCCAAACGGCCCAACGCTCCCCTCGTGGTTCGCACAAATGCAAGGCCTGAACGCTGCCGGACGCCCGCGTGGCATCGTCTGCCCCGGCGCCACGCCGTTCGCGCCCCTGGAACCAGAAGATGGCGGCGCCGGCGATAGCACAAAGCGGGTCAAGGAAGCAGCGGTCTGACGCCTCCCGACGGGCGTCGGCCCACTATATGAAAGATGTGCCAATGCTTCGTCTTGCCGCGGGGCGTCGTTGTATTGATTTTCTCCACCTCGAACATTTCCACCTCCAAGGTGGCAAGCAGAGCTTTGACCTCCTTTCGACTGAAAAAGGTAATGGTGGCGTCGCCGAACCAACTGTCATATTCGCCATAGAGCTGACAAGAAATGCGCCCGCCCGGATTCAGCGCTTGTAGGATGCGCGGCCACACCTCAAGAAACACCGCTTTCGGCATCAGCGGCAGGGCAAACCCCGAATAAATTAGGTCGGCCGACGGTAACGGTACATCTTCGAAACGGCTAACGAGTGTCTCAAGGTGGGAACTGTTAGGAAGATCTGGCCGGGCCAACAATCCATCAATAGCCTTGGGCTCTTGATCTACCGCCAAAACCAGCCAGCCTCGGCGCAGTATTTCGATAGTATCCCGGCCATTCCCACATCCCAAGTCGATGGCTAGATGGTTTTCCCGCGAAATCAGCTCGGCATCAAAACGATCAAGTGCGAGCAACAGTGTGCGCCGCGGTGGCCGCTGGCCGGTACGGGCGTAGTAGGATTGCCAATGTCCAGTACTGCGGTTGGTCATGGAATGAGCACCTCTCCTTGACGTGGAAGTCATTCATAGAGCAAATCTTCCGTTTAATGGCGAGCATGTCGACGGATCGCCAATGGGGACATTCATGGCTAAACAATTTAAGAATAAAGTTGTCATCATCAGCGGTGGCCTGCGGCGCATCGGTCAGCCGTCGGATACGGCAGGACTAGCGTTGTTCTTGTGCTCTACCGCCGGCAGCCACATTCTGATATTTCTATCTTCATGCCATCGTTGGTTATCTTATTCACTTATTTGGCGAGTGATCTCCGGACATCGTCCAGAAACGCGTAATCCTTTATAACAATCCCACTGAACATTGCGCTTACGAGGCCAGATCATGAACATCGACCGAGCCATCAACATCGAAGACTTCCGCAAGCTCGCCAAAAAGCGCCTACCGCGCTTTGCCTTCGATTTCATCGAGGGCGGTTGCGAGGACGAACTCGGGTTAGACCGCAATCGCACTGCCTTCGATCACCACGCCCTGCTACCACGCTATTTTGTCGACGTCTCAAAGATTGACCAGTCAGTGGAATTGTTTGGGCGCACCTACGCCAGTCCTTTCGGTATATCGCCGACCGGCTTCGCCGCCCTGTTCCGTCCCAATGCAGATATTATCCTGGCCGAAGCAGCAAAGGATGCCAACCTCCCCTTCATTCTTTCTGGCGCCGCAAACGCCAGCATAGAAGCTGCAGCCAAGGTCGCACCGGATAACGCATGGTTCCAACTTTACGGCGCCAATAACTGGAAGTTCACCGAAGACTTGGTCAGCCGCGCCGAAAAGTCTGGCATCAAGACACTAGTCTGGACCGTTGACGTGCCTGTCACTTCAAATCGCGAACGCAATATCCGCAATGGCTTCCGCCGGCCACTGCGTTTGTCGCCACAGCTGATATTTGATGCCTTAGTTCGCCCCGCCTGGACCATCGACTATTTTCGAAGCGGCGGCCTGCCTCGCATCGAGAATTGGGCCAATTACGCAGGCGAGGGGGCCAGCGCCGACGATATTGCCGACGTGATGGCCACCCAAACCCCCGCCAGCAGCCAGACCTGGGAACTATTCGAAAAGATGCGCAAGATGTGGCCAGGGAACTTGCTAATCAAGGGCATCATGCATCCGGATGATGCCGTGCGGGCGATGAACGCTGGTGTTGACGGGCTGATCATTTCCAATCACGGCGCGCGTCAACTCGATCGGGCGCCCTCACCGCTGGAACTGCTACCGACAATCCGCCGCGTGACATCGGACCGCATCCCGCTGATCCTCGATAGCGGCGTGCGGCGCGGCTCGGACATCCTTATTGCCAAGTGCCTGGGCGCCAAGTCGGTGATCTTCGGCCGCCCAACACTTTACGGCGCTGCCGCGGGCGGGCGGGCCGGCGTCGATAAGGTCATCAACATCGTCCGCCGCGAAGTCGAGGTCAATATGAAGCAGCTGGGCTGTGCGCACTTCGCCGACCTCAGCCCCGATTTTTTGTGGACAGGGCCGGCGGATGGTAGCAATGAACCAGCGGGTTGATCTCGCCGACTACCAGTACGATCCTAGCCTTTATGCTGGCGATATGATTGGGTATAGCGTCGAGGGAATTACAGGGATTTTCATCACCTCGACAGCCATATCTAGCCCTCATGCTAGCGCAAATTTGAGCCATATAAACATTATCAAGGCTAAATCTAAATTCCTTCTTAGGAATGTTTTGCCACGGCTTCCGGCTCTCGAGAAGCCAGTCTCCTAGTTTGTTAATTTTCTTGCTTACTCCTGTGTCCTCCCGCTTGTTTTGATGTATCCGTCCCCGTGCGCGGGAGCCGGATACATCAGTGCGGCTTAGATCGCGTCTGCCTCCACCTTGACCAGCTTCTGAATTCCGCAAAGATCGTCCGGTATCGGCGTATCAGGGAAGTAAGACGGCCAGGACGTCTGCGCCACTTCTCCGACATATAAGTCTCCGTAGGAATCCGAGCACATACCATGGGGCGATAGAAATTGGCCTGCAGCGATTCCCGCCGCATCAGGAACAAGGCCGAGGCGACCAATCTGTTTGCCTGTGTTATCGACAATGGTAATTCGCGGCCCAAGGTTAGGAAGCCGCTTGTTGACGCTCATATAGGAGCCGATCTCACCAACAAAGCAGATCGGGCATTTTCCCGTCGGCAAATGCATGCCAGATGGCCGGTGCAGGTTATTCCACTGGGTTTCGTATTCACCCTTGCCATTAAATACCTGGATACGGTGATTTTCCCGGTCCGCCACATACACCCATCCGTCTTCGTCGCAATGGATATTGTGTGGCAGGTTAAACAAGCCGGCATCTGTGCCCGGCCCGCCCCAGGAGAATAGCAGCTTGCCCTTGTCCGAAAATTTATGGACCTGGGCGTTGCCATAGCCATCGGAAACGTAAAGATCTCCCTCCGGCGACAGCGCCGTGTGGGTGCAGCGATTGAACGGCTCACCGCTCATATATGGCGCCGGCTTGCCCGACATTCCGATGGTTAGCAGCACTTTGCCGTCGAGCGCGCATTTGCGCACGGTATGGTCGCCATCGTCGGTCAGCCAAATAGACTCGCCATCAGGATCCATATGGACACCATGAGCACGGGGGAAGACACCTTCACCCCAGGTGGTTATGACGTTTCCATCGCGATTGAAAACGATCATCGGGTGTTTGCCACGATTGAAGACGTAGACGTTGTCTTTCTTGTCGACCCCGACGCCGCCAACGTCGCGGATCTTCCAATCTCTGGGGGCCTTTGCCCAGCCCCGGTCAACGCGATAGCGGTAATCACCTATCCCCAGAATCGTACTCATATTTGCCCCCCTTTCCTACGATATTGTTATTCTAGAATAGCGATAACTTCGGAGATAGACATTCACATGCTCCGCCACAGGAGACATTATTAAATGCTCCGGAACGCACCCCGTAGGCGGTTATTTTAGCTTTCGGTCAAAGAAGTCGAGAAGCTTGATCCACGCATCATTTGACTGCTCCTTACGATAGCGCTCGGCATTAGTGAAGTCCTGGAAGCCATGCCCTGCACCATCATAGCGATAAAATTCGTAGGGGATGCCGGCCGCCTTTAGGGCCGCTTCCTGATCGTTGACATCTTCGGAAGACGGATTGACGTCGTCATTACCGAAAATGCCGAGCATCGAACACTTCATATTGGCAGTGAGCGCAATCGGCGGCACGCTATCCTTTCCCATGGTCGTCTTGATGCGCCCACCGTAGAGTGTTGCTGCGGCCTTGAAGCCAGGATTGCGGCACGGACCAAGCCACGACAAACGCCCACCCCAGCAATGGCCAAGAATGCCGATACGACCGGTATCGACATTAGGACTGACACACAGCAGATCATGCGCGGCGTCAATGTCAGCGATCACCCAATCATCACGAAACCCTTCACGCTTCACGGTGATATCAGCTTCCTTCGGCCACCAGTGGAAAATGAATGGCATGGCGCAGACATAACCGGCGGATGCCAACCGCTCGCCGACGTCGATCTGGAAGGGGTCGGTTTCCAGTCCCTTGTGGGCGACCGGAATGTGCTGGAGAGCAACCAAACCCGGGAACGGTCCAGCGCCTTGCGGTTCGAAGACCAGCATCTCCATAGAACTTCCCTGCACATCGATAATTTTCTTCGTGTACATGCCCTGTTTCTTCCTACTGACGAAATCATTTCCCGACGCGACGCAGCACCTATCAGGCGCCCGCCACGGGAAAATGATTTGGGACGTCCAGTCCAACGCCAATGAGGTGGCCGAATTCTTTGTTAATTCGCTGCCGATCCGCATCAGGCAGAGGCGGGCGCAGAATGGAGGCGATGTTAGATTCCACGTGAGCGATCTCGCCCGTACCGAACAAGGTCACGTCACAACCCGGCTCGTGCCGAACATAGCGGTAGGCGGCGTCAACGAGGCTTTCAGCACCGCCGGGATGCACCAGAAAACCGAGCGGATTGTCATCATTGGCATAGTGTGCCGGCAAGTTTCCGGCTTCGACCTGTTCGCGCATTGCATTTTGCAGACGCTCAGGGTTGCTGAATATATTTCGCACCACATACATGACCAAAACACCGATACGGTTCTTTATGGTCTTTGCAAGAACGTGATCGCGTGGTCGCTGGTTCATCATATGAAAGGCGACCATTATCACGTCCCACGGCTCTTCGCGCGCAGCCCGCGAAAGAGTCTCGTGCTGCGCGTCAATTGGCTGGTTCTCCGTGATGCCGAGAAAGCGGAATTTGCCTTTCTCCCTCTGCTTCATAAGCGCGGGAACATGCTCAGCAACAAGTTGATCGTAATGATCCGGTCGAGCCCCATGCAAATGAAAGACGTCGACATAATCAAGGTCGAGATCGCGCAGCGATTTATCGAGCCCGGCAAGCATGGTCGCAACCGATACGATATTGTTGCCTTCTTTTGTCTGCGTTTTAGTCGATAGGACATAGGCGTCACGCGGGCGGCTCTTGATCGCCTTACCGACAATCCCTTCGGTCTCGTACCCCCCCGCCGTATCAATAAAATTAACACCGAGGTCCATGGCCCGCTGAACGACGGCAATTGACTGCTGCTCAGTCTTGCCAGTCTTCATGCCAAGACGGCTGTTACCGCCACAGCCAAGGCCAGCAACGCTGACCTTCAGACCCGTTCGCCCGAGTGTCGTGTAGTCCATTTTCTATTTCCCCCATTCCTCAGCCAAGACTTAAGCTGGGCCTTTACAAACAAAGATAATCCTCCGACGACCGATATCACGCACGTGGTAATCGCCGCCAGGATCAACCTCTGATACGCTGATACAGCATATTCCAGCATAAGGTCCCAGCAAGGAGACAATCAGATGTAGAATTCGCATCAAATAATAAAATGACAGTCGAAAAATTCAGGTCGCTGCCGGGAACTATGCAAGCCGCATTGCCCGGATCGTTGCAGCAAGCAACCCCGCCTCCCTCTATCTGTTATTGCATGGATGCCTCAAGACCAACCTTTTTGGGAAATGGAGTAATTCGAGATGAACAAAGCCCGCCCGGCAGCACCAGGAGAACATGAGCCCTGGGTAATCCGCTCTATGCTGTTTATGCCAGTCAACGAAGAACGGTTCGTCGCCAAAGCGCATACCCGTGGCGCTGATGCTATCATTCTTGATCTCGAAGACAGCGTCGCCCTGAGCAAAAAGCCCGATGCCCGCAAGATGGTGCCCGAGGCCGCGGCACGTATCGCTGGTGCCGGTGTCGATGTGGTCGTGCGCATCAACTCCCCAATTCGCTTAGGTATTCCCGATCTGGAAGCCGTAATCTGCAAGGAAATTATGGCGATTTGGCTGCCCAAGACGGAATCACCAGAACATGTCCGCATGATCGCCGAAACCATTGGCGAACTCGAGGCCGAGCGCGGCATCCCGGTCGGCACAATTTGGATGGGCGCCCGTGTCGAAACTGCCAAGGGCTTCATGCGCATCAACGAGATTGCATCAGCCGACCCTCGGGTTCGCACACTGGGCCTAGGCGGCGAGGACTTCAGCCTATCAATCGGCGTCGAGCCGGCTATCGACACACTCATATACCCCAAGCAGCATGCGATCATCGCCGCCCACGCGGCTGGCGTCGCGCCCGTTGGCTTGATGACATCGAGCGCAAATTTTTCTGACCTCGACGATCTCCGCCATATCGTCAGCGAGTCACGCCGCTTCGGGTTCGAGGGCGCGACCTGCATCCACCCAACCGCCGTTCCCATCCTCAACGAGGGCTTTCGGCCCCGCGCGGAAGACGTGGCACACGCACAGAAGGTCTCCGATGCTTTTGAAGAAGCAATTAAACAAGGCAAGGCATCAATCCAGGTAGAAGGCCGCATGGTCGATTACCCGGTCGCCTATCGCGCCCATGGCGTGCTGAAACGCGATGCAATGATCCGCGCCAAGGAGGCGCGAACCGCTAATATTTGAAAAACGAGAAGTTACAAAATATCAATTAATGCGCACATGGTTGTATTTGGCAGAATTTTCTCGAGAATCAACTATTCTCCAAACATTCTGACCAACAGCTACACCCAGCTTGAAGACATTACGATTAACTAGGCCTCTCTATCTTTAGGAACACCGGCAACCTATGCACCCACGTGCCCATTTTCCCCGTTTTAACTTTAAATCAGGATTATCAACGTGAAACCAGTTCTTCTCATTATCGGAACGGTTCTGCCTGACGGCTACTTCGAAAAATATTCGACAATGTTTACGGTTCATTACGCACCCACCACGGAAGACCAGGAGCGAATTATGACCCCGGACTTTCTAACTACTGTTAGGGGCGTGCTAACCACCGGCACTTTTGGATTACCCTCCGACCTAATCGAAGCCATGCCGTTGTTGGAAGTCATTGCCTGTAAGGGCGCTGGCTTCGAAGGTGTCGACCTGGACGCGGCAAACCCGCGTGGCATCCACGTCACCCATAGCCCCGGCGCCAACGCGCCCTCGGTCGCCGAACATGCACTCGCCCTAATATTGGCCACAGTGCGCGAAATACCGCAGACCGATGCCGCCGTTCGTCGCGGCGAATGGATGCAATTTCGCCAATACCGTCCGCTGATTTCCAAAAAGCGGCTCGGCATCGTCGGCCTCGGTAATATTGGCGCCGAGGTCGCCAAACGCGCTGTTGCCGGGTTCGGCATGACCATCGGCTATCACGGCCGCAAACCACGCCCAGGGACACCCGGCGAATACCGTTATTTCGCCACCCCTGCTGCCTTGGCCGCAGAGTCAGACGTCCTACTTCTGTCATGCCCAGGCGGCCCGGGAACCCAACATATTGTCGATGCCAACGTATTAGCGGCATTAGGGCCAAGCGGCTATGTAGTCAACGTATCGCGTGGCTCTTGCATCGACACGGATGCCCTCATCGCGGCAATCAAAAATGGAGAAATTGCCGGTGCCGGCCTCGATGTCGTCGATGGCGAGCCGGAAGTGCCTCCAGGATTGCTTAACCTGCCAACTTTGATCATGACGCCGCATCTCGGCGCCCGATCACCGGAGGGCGCCAACTCGGCGCTGGATATGGCAATGGATAACCTGACAAGCCACTTTGACGGCAAGCCAGTCCCAAATCCGGTTCCGGGGTCTACCGCCATAATATAAATAGTCGGATCCGCCGCCGAATAAACCAAACAATCTGGGAATTGGACAATTCACCAACGTGACGGCAAACTCCTGGCAGGAGGCGTTCTTGTCGCATTCCTTCCGCTACCCAGCGACAATTCCAACCATGATAAGACGGAGGCAATAAATCGCCATGGCCAGCAATAATATGCCCCTTTCTCGCTTTAAAGTTATCGATCTGTGCCGCGCCCGCGCTGGTCCCACATGCGTACGTCAGTTAGCCGACTGGGGCGCCGATACCATCAAAGTGGAAATGCCCGAAGGCGGAATTGGCGTCGATGATTCGGAAACCCGTTTGGGCTTCGACTTCTTCAACATCCACCGCAACAAGCGTAGCATGACCCTCAACCTGAAGAGCAAGAAGGGTAAGGAAATTCTCTTCAAGATGGTCAAGGAAGCTGACGTGGTCGTTGAGAATTTCCGGCCCGGCGTCAAGCACAGGCTCGGCATCGATTACGACGTCATGCGCAAGATAAATCCGCGCATTGTCTATGGTAGCATTTCTGGCTTCGGTCAGGAGGGGCCCTATTCCGGCCGCGCAGGACTCGACCAGATCGCCCAAGGTATCGGAGGCATCATGTCGGTCACCGGACTTCCCGGCCAGGGACCGGTCCGCGTCGGTATCCCGATGTGCGATCTGACATCCGGTTTGCTACTGGCACAGGGCATTCTGATGGCGTTGTTGGAACGTGAAGTCTCCGGCAAAGGACAATGGGTACACACCTCGCTTACGGAGGCGATGATCCAGCTGATGGACCTTCAAGCAGCACGTTACCTCAATGGCGGCGATGTGCCAAAGCAGATGGGCAACAACCACCCGACCGGTGTGCCCACCGGCGTGTTTAAATGTTCTGACGGATTGATCAACATTCAAGCCGCGACACCGCACCTGTTCAAGCGGATGTGCACCGGCCTGGGCGTTCCGGCAATGGCGGACAAACCCGAATACAAAGAACTATCAGGCCGGCAGAAGAATCGCGACAAGTGCAACGCTGCGATCGAGAAGGTCACAAAGACCAAGACAATGGAGCACTGGATCACCCTATTCGCCGAAGTTGGTGTGCCTTGCGGGCCAATTTATTCAGTCGATCAGACCTTTGCCGATCCGCAGGTCAAGACTCTGAACATGGACCCGACCGTTACCCACCCTAAACTCGGCAAGGTCCATCTTGTCGGTCAGGCAGTGAAAATGGCGCGGACGCCGCAAAAAATGCGGATGCCAACGCCAGATTTCGGCCAGCACACGGATAAGATCCTCGCCAAACTGGGTTACAGCAAGGCGGATATCAAGACGATGCGCACCAACGGCGACGTCTAACGCCAACCACAGCAATGGCAACGCGGGCGTCCCAGCGGGGCGCCCGCAAGCCTAAGGGAGACATGATGAACCTAAAAACAGACAAAATGCTCGCCGAAAAACACGGCGGCATCGGCTGGATGACCTTCAACAATCCGGCGCGCCGCAACGCCACCTCCCTAGAAATGTGGGAAGCGGTCGATACCATTATTTCAGACTTTGCCGCCGACGAAAGCATCCGCGTCGTTGTCATGAAGGGTGCTGGCGACAAGGCCTTCGTTGCCGGCGCCGATATATCCCAGTTTGAAACCGCCCGCGCCTCGGCGGAGGCGGCGGATGCCTATGCCGAAGTTTCTGCCCGCGCGCGCACCGCGATGGAGAGTTTGGAAAAGCCACTGATCGCCATGATCCGTGGTTTTGCATTGGGCGGCGGTTTAGCCGTTGCCATGCGCGCCGATATCCGTATTGCCGCTAACGATGCACTATTAGGTATTCCTGCAGCCCGCCTGGGCATTGCCTATGCGTTTGACAGCCTAAAAAAGCTCGTCGAATTGGTTGGCCCGTCGAAGGCCAAGGAAATTCTCATGACGGCAAAACGTTACCCCGCCGAGGAAGCGATGCGCATGGGGCTGCTTAATAAGGTAGTGTCAGTCGCTGACCTAGAATCGGAAACCCGGGCGCTATGCGCCACCATCATCGACAACGCCCCTATTTCCATCCTCGCCAACAAGGCAATCATTAACCAGACACTGCTCGATCCTGATAAGCGCGACATGGATTTAGTGAAAGCGATGACCGCCCGCTGTTTTGACAGCGAGGACTACACCGAAGGCCGCACGGCCTTCATGGAGAAGCGCAATCCAGTCTGGAAGGGCTGCTGACGCCTCCGCAATTTCCGGTCACCCATCGAAGAGGGGCGGGTTTGTATCCGCCCCTTTTCTCATGCCTAGAAAAAAAAGATTTATTTGATCTCTTCAAGCTTATCGCGATAGAGCGGCCACTTCTTCGCATAACCTACCGACGGGCGGATGAGTCGAGCCCTATCACGCTCCGTCACTTCTCGGACTACCTTTCCTGGCGATCCCATAACCACTGAATTTGGTGGAATTTCCTTGCCCTCTGGGATCAGAGAATGTGCGCCTATCAGACAGTTCTTACCGATTTTGGCTCCGTTGAGAATAATGCTACCGATCCCAATCAAGGTTTCCTCCTCGATGGTGCAGCCGTGCAGCATTACCATATGGCCGACCGAGACCTGGCGGCCAAGGGTTATTGGAAACCCCGGATCAGCGTGGAGCATGCAACTATCCTGAATTTGCGAGCCCTCGCCGATGGTGATGAGATCATTATCAGCACGGATGACCGTATGAAACCAGATACTAACGTTACGCTGCAGGATCACCCGGCCAATGAGGACAGCGCTCGGCGCCACCCAAGATTCGGGGTGAATTTCGGGACGCCAATCTTCCTTGGTATCGGCATCCCAATCTTTCAGGGCATATTGCATAGTTTTCTTCTCGCTAGGACTGGAAGTCGGGAACACGATCGTCCGAAAACCGGCAGCCGTGGCCACAATTCACGATTGGATACCGCCCCGACAGATCTGGATGAGGAGAGAGTTTAGCATCGTTTCCCTCTTCGGCGGAAACAACATTATCCCTGCTCTGACGGCGACATCCTCATGTGCTACGAGTATGATCTACAATCGAGACATCCAAAAGGCTCGACGGCACCGGCAAGCTCTGACACATTTCAGCCTGCCATGACCCAGATAACCCTGCACATCAACGGATCAACACAAGCGGTCGAATCTGATCCCTCGACGCCCCTCATCTACGTCTTGCGCAACGAAGCCCATCTGACCGGCGTCAAACTAGGTTGCGGGCTTGAACAATGCGGATCCTGCACCGTATTAGTAAATGGTGAGCCGCAATTAAGTTGCGTCGCACCGGTCGGCCAATTTGACGGCGCTGAGATCGTCACGGTTGAGGGACTTACCGAGAGCGGCAAACCTGGCCCAGTACAGCGTGCTTTCATCGCCGAGGCCGCGGCCCAATGCGGCTATTGCACGCCGGGCCTCATCGTCGCCGTCGAGGCCCTGCGGCGGCGCACACCGACTCCCGATGCCCCCCAGGTACGGGCAGCCTTGACTGGCCACCTCTGCCGTTGCGGCAGCCAGGCCGCAGTGCTCCGGGCGGCCGAACGGGTCCTGCGAAAGGAAGATTACTAATGGCCGGCAGCGGCAGCCTTCCCGATCATCCAAACGTGGACGACTGGCTGTCCTTCGAGATAGACGGCAATGTCACGGTCAAATCCGGCAAGGTCGATATCGGCCAGCGGATTTCCACCGCCATCACCTTGGTTGCCGCCGAGGAACTGGATGTAGACCCCAATCGAATTGTCGTGGCACGGCGGGAAACCGGGAAGGTTCCCAACGAAGGCTATACCTCGGGCAGCCGCTCGATGGTCGATTCGGCCCAGGCCATCCGCCTTGCCGCCGCAACGGCCCGACACCATATGCTGGCCCTGGCCGCCCGCGAACTCAACGGCGCCGCCGAGTCACTCCAAGTCACAGACGGAGTGATCCGCGTGCCCGGCACCGACCGGACCACGACCTACGCCCAGTTGGTGGGCGGAAAACCCCTCGGCATCACCGTAGATGTCGACGCCGCCATCAAGACGCCAGAGGCGCACACGCTGTTCGGCCGGCCCTTCGTCTCGCCTGGGCTTGCAGGGCTGACCACTGGGGCTACTAAATACGTCCACGATATTGTCTTGCCGGGCATGCTGCATGCCCGCGTCATCCGCCCCCCCCACTACAATGCCAAGCTTAAAACTCTGTCCGATGACATCGATGACCGCCTCGAAGGCGGCAAATTGATCCGCGACGGCAGTTTTCTCGCCGTTGCACATTCGGATGAATGGACAGCGTTGCGCCTTTCCGGGCGGGTTGCCTCAGCGGCGGCCTGGACTCCGGAGCGTGGCCTTGATGACCAAAACATCTTTGACCTTCTGGAAAGCAAGCCACGCACTGGGTTTCCAGTGATTAACGGCGCTCCCGTTAATCAGCCAATACCGCCACTTGCTGCGCCGCCATCCGAGGCCGCATCAACCATTGAGGTGCGGTTTGAGCGGGCCTATCAGATGCATGCCACCATCGGCCCATCGGCGGCGGCGGCCTTGCTTGACGGCGATAATCTCACCGTCTGGTCTTATTCCCAAGGCATCTATCCGCTGCGGCAGAGCATTTCTGAAGCTCTCGGCCGCGACATCAAATTCATTCACCTGGTCCACACGCCGGGGGCTGGGTGCTACGGTCACAATGGCGCAGATGACGCCGCTTTCGACGCAGCGCTGGTGGCCTGCGCCCTACCCGGCACGCCGATCTTGATGAAATGGACCCGTGAAGATGAACACGCGTGGGAGCCATACGGCTCCGCCATGGTCGTCAAAGCCCGCGCCAGTCTCGACAATAGTGGTCGCATCATCGACTGGTGCCACGAGAACTTCAGCGACTCTCATGGCATGCGGCCCAGGCCAGGACCAGATCGCATCGGCCCAGGCCGGCTAATCGCCTCGCGGATGCGCGAAGATTTTATCCCGCCGCCTATCCCCGCACCGCAGATGGGCAAGCATGCTGGTATCCACCGCAACCAGGACCCGCTCTACGACTTCCCCGTTAAACGGTTGGTAAAGAATCTTGTCCACGGCCTGCCCCTGCGCACCTCATCACTACGTGGCCTCGCGGCCATCGTTAATGTGTTGACTATCGAGTCGATGATGGATGAGCTAGCCGAGGCGGGCGGCATCGATCCCGTCGAATTTCGTTTGCGCCACTTGTCCGATACGCGCGGTCGCACGGTGCTCGAGGCGGCGGCTAAGCTTTTGCCTCCGGGCTCTCCGGAAAGTGGCGTTGGACGCGGCATTGGCTTCGCCCGCTATAAAAATGCCGAAGCCTACGCCGCCATCGCCATTGAAGTTGCTGTTGATGACGAAGCGAAAGTGCATCTTCGACGCGCCGTCATAGCCGCCGACGCGGGCGAGATTGTCGACCGCCAGGGCCTAATTTCTCAGTTCGAGGGTGGTTTTTTACAGGGCTGCAGCCTGACACTTCTGGAACAAGTTTCCTATGATGCTTACGGCATCACATCGCGCGACTGGGATACTTATCCAATCCTCGGCTTCGATAATATTCCTGAAATCGAGACTGTGCTCATCGAACGACCCGGCGAGCCATTCCTTGGCGCCGGCGAGGCTACGTTTGGCCCGGCTGCCGGCGCCATAGCTAACGCCATCTACGCCGCTACTGGCTTACGCCCGCGCCGCCTGCCCTTCACACCGGATATAATTCGCGCCATGGCTATGGCCTAGAGGCTAACCGAAGCCACGCAGAATTTTGTTCCACAGCCCGCCAACGACAAAATCAACCGGGTCGCTACCGTTGGATGCAGAAATCTTATTAGTTGGCAGCCGCCAGTCGGGGCGGTTGGAGATCAACGCTACTGGGCTGCGGCTGCCTGACGGAATTTGGCAAGCGTCCCACCATGCATGACCGAGCCAGGTAGCGAGCGGCCCATGATACCCTCGGCCAGACTTGCGCATTCGATCAGACGGTCGAGATCGACACCGGTCTCAATACCCATCTCATTGCACAAGAACACCAGGTCCTCTGTACAAATGTTTCCTGCGGCCCCGGCATGGCCAGCAAACGGGCAACCGCCGAGGCCAGCGACGGCAGCGTCATAGCTAGCAACCCCCATCTCCAGACCCGCCATGGCATTAGCAATGGCCATTCCCCGGGTATCATGCAAATGCAGATGCATTTCCTTATCTGGATAGACATCGCGAACGGCACCGACGAGACGTTTGATACGGTCCGGCGTCGCCCAGGCCATAGTGTCGGCGAGCCGAACTTGATGCGGATCCTCGCCATATTGGGCCGCGACGTCCAGGCCCTGTTTGATGACCTCGAGAACCCGGCTAGCAGAAATCTCGCCGGCAAAGTTACAGCCAAATGCTGCGACGACGGCAACGGCCGTAGTCGGCACGCCTGCCGCCTTGTACGCCTTCATTTGCTCGTGCTGCATCTCGATGTTTCGGGCATCGTCAGTATTTTGGTTGCGAATCATGAAGGCTTCAGAACCACCCATCTTGAGGCTGCCACGGATGGTCAGCTTGTCGCGGTACTTCAATGCTCGCTCGAACCCCTTTGGGTTGAGCCACAGGGGCGTATACATGACCCCCGGGCGCGGCTTGAAGCCAGCGATCACGGCGTCAGCGTCCGCCATGCCGGGAACCCGCCTCGGATTGACGAAGGACATCGTCTGGATGCAGGGCAGGCCTGTTTCTGCTAGCGCCTCGATAAGTTCAATTTTACGCGCCGTCGGGATGTGCTGCTTCTCAATCTGGAAGCCTTCGCGCGGGCCTTCATCGTCGATAAAAATCTTCTTCGGCAAATCGGACATGAGATCCTCCTCACAAACGGTGTTGAGCCCCGCAGCGGCTACGATAACTATACCTCAATGTGGCCCAGATCAACGCGCCATGGCGCTTCAGGCGCCAAGGCGCGGGTCGGCCTTCGCCTTGTCAACATAAGCGGTGGCATCTTCAGGCAATAAAAGCCGTTGGCGCACCAGATCGTCCGCAGCCGCCTTGACCATCGCTACATATGCTGCCCGGTTCTGGTAACGTTCAGCAATGGATGGGCGTGGATCACCAGCCTGCTGCGCAGCCTCTGGCGTTGCTGCAAAGGGCAGACAGCTCCCATCTCTGTCGGCTAGTTCACCGTCCGGAAGCGGCGCCTTGAAAATATTCCAACCGGTATACGTAGCCAGCGGCGCAATAATATCAGGCAATCGCACACCACCCGTTTCGTTGCCATCAGCATCGATAGCCGGCACCAAAGGGCGATAGAATTGCGTTGGTGTTTTTGGATCAAGCCAGTCATTCAGCGGCCCTATCTCGTTCATGCCGCTGGGAACTTTAGCGCCGGGTATCGCTGGAAATGCGAACATGTCCGGTGTCACCAGCCCGCTATCGGCCAGGAGGGGAACGCAACTGTCCGGCGGCGGCCGGCCGTTCACCACCCATTCATCGAGAGCTGCCAGCAAGGCACGCAGTACCGGCATGGGCGAATGGGGGTTCCGCGGATTGGCGCAGGGCCCAAGCGCATCGGCGGCGCCGCTGTGAGCGTTGTGCTGGGTTCCAGCAATAAGGTAGACCCGGGAATTGTCCGGCAAGGCCACGTCCGCCGTCCCCATCGGGTCCGTATGGATCAGCGAGGCGCCCTTCTGCCAGTACTCAGTTGATGTGTTTGTTGACATCATCAACGGATCTGTTGGATCGCCAGGAAAAAGCGAGGCCGTCTCGCCGCTGATAGGGTTGGTCAGGCTAGCCGTCGAAAACGGAAAGACGCTTTCCGGCTTATCGTGATCCTGATGACGGCTTCCGGTTCTATTGGGCTGACCGAAGCGTTGATTAAAGAACACCCGCCCAGAGCCACCGGTGTGCGCTAGCAGGCCATCAAAGACGCGCTGGCCAGTTTCATCCTTGTTGAAGCCCTGTGCCGTGAAATCTCGAAGGAAGCGCCCCGACTGCGAGAAACCGATGGATAGAGTGTGGCTGATAGCGCCACCGAGTAGCTCTTTCCCAGCCGGCTCGTAACGCAGATAGCTGATAATATCGCGGGTTGCCGCATAACCAAGGCCAAGCACCAGCGGATTGCTCGCCAGAAAGCGCAATTCATAAAGCGAACCCAACTGAGGCTTGGTCCCCGCCGGTAGCAAGCGGATGGTGCGCGCGTCGACGAACCCCCAGTCATCTTCGGGTATCGCCTTTGGTGCGTCGGATTGATAACGGCGGACCGTCAAGTGGGCCTTGGATTTGTCCAGGCTAGCTGCACCATATGTCAGGCGGAACTCGTCGGATTTGTGATCACGCGTGCCGGTGACGAGTTCATCGCGCATCGGGCTAACGATGGACCTCCCATTTTCAGTGGCGACAGGAACATCGATGGATAAACGCGCATTGTTACGGGGCACGGTAGCGTCCCATCCCGACCACACGACCGTGTAACCCTGCGTCAACAGAAAGGCTGTTCCAAGGCCATCCATGTCACGCATTTCGTTCTGGTCTTCAGCTCCCCCGGCAAGCCGGCAGAACAGCCGCTTGTGGCCACGGTTATTGACCTCATGGAGGATGCGTCCGTTTCCCTTGGCCGGATCCGCCGGGCGCAGAATAAAAACGTCGGCCGCGTATTCAACCTTGCCACGCCCATTGCACGCTGCCTTGTCAATATCGGCAATGCCGCTGTTGCCGGGGTGGCCCTGGTCGACCTCACCATAAGCCGAGCCAACCATCCGGACATAGGCACCCGCCGCACCAAATATCCGACCGTCCGCAAGAGCTTCTGAACTATCGATATCAATGGACGTGATCATAATTCCGTTCCTTAGCTTGGCACTTCTTGTGGGCCCGTATCCAACTTTATCGTGCTATAAGGCCCCGCATACAACAATCCGCGCCACGGTGGCAGCCACCTTGCACCTGTGCAGTCCATCTTTCCCGCTATCGATCTACCCTCCTATGAGCACCATGTGTTAAGTTATGTTTCCAGGAAATCTAACGTAAAGGCCGTAGAACCATCGCAAAAAAAATCTGAGAGGTGGCACACTATGAAACTAAAATCCATCGACGTCATTTCGATCGAAATTCCCCTGCCAAAGCCAATGGCTGGTGCCACTTATACAGTGCCTAGCCGCTGCACTGTCATCACCCGGATCACCACAGATGAGGGCGTGACCAGCGAGGTCTTCAACGGCGATAACCGAGTGTCGGGACTGGAAATCTGCCGCATCGTCCACGATGAGCTTTGGCCGCTCATTGTCGGTGATGACATTAGCCAGTCAGAGATGATCTGGCAAAAGATGTTCAAGATGACCCATGCTCAGCGTAATTACGGCCTATGGATGGAAGCCATTGCCTGCATCGATACCGCCATCTGGGATTTACGAGGCAAGTCGCTCGGTATCAGCGTCTGCAACCTAGCTGGTGGCTATACAGACCGTCTAAAGGTCATCGCCACCGGCGGGTATTATGCCAAAGGCAAGTCCAGCAAGGATATCGCCGAGGAGATGCAGTACCTGCAAAGTGTCGGCATGTTTGGCATCAAATTCAAGGTTGGCGGCCTCTCACCAGAAGAGGACATTGAACGCGTCGCCGCCGCCCGCGAAGGCGCGGGTCCGGAATTTGCCATCGGCTGCGACGCCAACCGCGGGTGGGGCATCGATGAAGCTATCCGCTTCGCCCGCCTCGCAGAACCCTTGAATGTCCACTGGTTCGAGGAACCTTGCCACTGGCACGACGATGCCAGCATGATGGCTGAGGTTCGCAAATCGACGACAATTCCGATCAACGCAGGCCAGAGTGAGATCAGCAGTCTTGGCGTGCGCCGCCTGCTCGACGCCGGTGCCGTCGACTGGATTAACTTCGACATGTCGCACGGCGGCGGACCGACCGAGTGGAGGCGCGCCGCCAATATCTGTGGCGGTGCCGGCGTCAAGATGATGCATCACGAAGAGTCACAGTTGACCTGCCACCTATTGGCCTCTGTGCCGCACGGCCTCTATGTGGATTGTTTCCCCGACCCTAACCGAGACCCCATTTGGGATAAGATGTGGATAAATAGGCCCAAGGTTGAGGGCGGCTATATGACGGTGCCCACGGGGCCGGGATTTGATATCCAACTCGACCAGGACATGGTGAAGAAATACACAAAAAACTAGCGGACTATAGGCCTTCAGCTGACGCTGGCACCACGCGGGAAACGGTAAACACTCACATGAGTATCCACGTCGCCCTAGATCACGATACGCGACATACCTATGATAAATGGGTCCAGGTGGCCGGCCCTCAGTTGCCCCCTAAAGATTGAGCCAGCCGGGCACTTCATCGACCGGTAGCAGGGCCTAAATGGTAATTGCCCGGCATGCACAATCTTCCCGGGACCGGTGAGCGCATTTTCCGCCAAGGTTAGTCTGATCGCGAATATGTCGAGAAAAAACTCGTTCAATTTCTTCCTGGAGCTCGATATCGAAAATCTATCCTCCACCTGGAGCCCCGGTTACAGCGATAACATCCCGACCGTCTGTTCTCGCCTTGAGTGGTCGAGAACAGACGGTCGATGTCCAACTAGAAGCCCCTTTCTACCCTATCAATCTGGCGAGGCTCCATTATGAACAACAAGACGAACGCCGTTCCAAGTTCGGAAAGCAATCGTACCGCCCGTGGCGGCAAGTCAGTATACGGTGCCTGCATCGGTGTGCTGATGCTGGACACGGATTTTCCGCGCATCCCCGGCGATATTGGCAACACCCTGACTTGGCCCTTCCCCATGCTGTTCCGAGTCGTACGCGGCGCTACCGGCCAAAAGGCCATCAATGACCGGGCGCCAGAAGCGCTCCAGGCCTTCATTGCTGCTGGTAAAGAATTAGTTGCCGACGGTGCCGATGGCCTCGCTACAAGCTGTGGCTTTTTGACGCTTTATCAGGATGAGCTGGCAGCCGCCTGCGGTGTTCCCGTTGCCGCCTCATCCCTGATGCAGGTTCCGATGGTCGAACGCTTACTCCCCCCCGGTAAGCGTGCCGGTATTCTGACCATTAATTCGACGTACCTAACGCCCGATCATCTCGCCGCTGCAGGCATCGCGCCTGACACTCCTATCATGGGCTGCGAGGCGGGGCCTGAGTTCTCCCAGTTTACCCGGCGTAAAAATCAATTCATCGATTGCGTCCAAGCAGAGCACGATATGCTCGACGCTGGCGCTAAATTGATTCGCCACCATCCTGATGTCGGCGCCATCGTATTGGAATGCACCAACATGCCCCCATTTGCAGCGGCGCTAAGCGCTCATATCAGCTTGCCCGTCTATTCAATTTACAGTTTGCTAAGCTGGTTCCAGGCCGGCCTGTCGCCGCGCTGTTTCGGCCCTCCGGGCAGCGCACAATAACCACGTCAGAACATTATCTGACCTTAATACCTTTGGGAGGAACCATGGTCGATTTGGTCAACGAGCTTGAGGGAAAAGTCGCGATCATAACCGGCAGCGCGCGAAACATTGGCCGCGCCACGGCCGAGGAGCTGGCGCGCGCTGGGGCCGCGCTAGTTATTAACGCAGTACAGGCGAAGGATCTGTGCGAGGAAGTCGCTGAGGGTATTCGTTCCAGCGGCGGCCGCGCCATTCCCTTCGTTGCCGACGTCCGTGACCCGGATGCCGTCAGCGCCATGGCAACCGCCGCGGTTAAGGAATTCGGTGGTATAGACATCGTCATTCACAATGCCGCCGTACGCAGCAATATCCCAATCGAGGAGTTGGATTTCGAGACGTTTCGCAAAAGCGTCGAGATATCGATTCACGGCTGCTTCCACCTAGCGAAAGCAACCATCCCGTCGATGAAAGCCCGCGGTAGTGGCTCCTTCATAGGTGTCGGTGGCCTCAATTCCACCCGCGGAGCACCCGGTCGGTCGCATACCATGACGGCGAAGGCCGGACTTGCCGCCTTTATCCGTGGCATGGCCTACGACTTGGCGCCCTATGGCGTACGCGCCAATCAGGTGGTGGTAGGCACCTATGACACCAGCAAGGCCAGAAATCCATCGGCAGCAGCGCAGCCGCTATTACGGGCGCTTCCCGATATTCCCCTCGGCCGCAAGGGCGTGCCCCAAGATCTAGCCAACCTGATCCGTTTTCTGGTCGGCCCCGCTGGTGGTTATATCAGCGGACAAACCATTCATTCTAACGGCGGCGCCCTAATGAATATGTAGGAGGAGACGACCGCGGCACCGACAAATGGCGCCGCGGCGCATAAGGAAAAATACAAAGGATCCCTTAACCATGTCCGTAATCGTCGGCGAAGGCGACTATCGCTTCGAATTCTCCAACGACTGGGCAAAAGTCCCGTCTGAATTAGCCTGGGTTGAGGTCGCCGACGTCACAACCGACAGCAAGGATCAGGTCTACGTCTTCAATCGTGGAGGACGTCAGCCGGTCATGGTTTTTGACCGTGACGGCAATTATCTGCGGTCATGGGGAGAAGGGCTAATCAAGCGGGCACACGGTGCCTATACAGCCCCCGACGACACCCTGTGGCTAACCGATGACGGTA
This sequence comes from Alphaproteobacteria bacterium, assembly GCA_963580965.1. Lineage (GTDB taxonomy): Bacteria > Pseudomonadota > Alphaproteobacteria > Rhodospirillales > CAMCUA01 > CAMCUA01. The sequence continues at coordinate 21,889 of CAUZNJ010000004.1, forward strand.
ATTCGGTCGTTTATCATTGCACGCTCGAGGGCAAGATATTACTCACCCTTGGCGTTCCTGGCGAACCGCAGCCCTACATGAGCCTGCGCCCCTTCAACCGCTGCACCCATACAGCCATGTCACCGGAAGGCGATGTCTACGTCTCCGATGGTTACGGCAATGCCCAGGTGCATAAGTATTCGCCGGACGGCAAACTGCTTCTGTCATGGGGCGAGCCCGGCACCGAGACCGGCCAGTTCAATGTTCCCCACAATGTTTGTTGCGATGCTGACGGCTGGGTCTACGTTGCCGATCGAGAAAGTCACCGGATCCAGGTGTTCAATGGCAAGGGCAAGTATGAGACCCAGTGGAACAATCTGCACCGGCCAAATTCCATCTACATGCGGCCAGGAAAGTGTCACATCTGCTACATCGGGGAGGGTGGCCCAGCAATGAGCGTCAACGCTAAATCGCCGGGCCTTGGCCCGCGCATCACCATCGCCGACGCCAAAGGAAAACCAATTACGCGCATCGGCGACCCAAGTGGCAGTGGCTTGAACCCAGGACAATTCATGTCGCCGCACGGCCTAACCGTCGATTCCGAAGGCAGTATTTATGTCGGCGAGGTTGGTGCGACCCGATGGGCT
>CAUZNJ010000005.1:0-21680 GCA_963580965.1 Alphaproteobacteria bacterium
AATTGAAGTGCAACCCGCTTAAGCGGGCTATGCGTTGCGACAAGATGACCATCGCCGCGCTCGCCGCGGTATTGCGCCTGTACCGGGACCCCGACCGCCTAGCGGAACGCCTGCCGACGTTACGCCACTTATCGCGCACTACCACTGATATTACTGCCGTGGCAGCACGGCTCCAACCCATCGTCGCTGAGTTCCTTGATGGTTTGGCTGATGTGTTCGTGGTGCCATGCCGCAGCCAGATGGGTAGCGGATCCATGCCTGTCGAGCGTCTTGAAAGTGCGGCTCTCGCAATTCGGCCGGCTAAGGGCAAAGGCTCCGGCGCTGCCCTTAAGCGACTTGAGAAAGCTATGCGTACCCTGCCGATACCTGTTATCGGCCGCATCGCCGATGATGCAATTCTCCTCGATCTAAGATGTCTTGATGATGAGAATGGGTTTGTATCCCAGTTGTCTGAATTCAGGCCCAATGCCTGACCCAGTAACCTTTCGCGTTCCGGCGAAGGCTTGCCGATTTCGAGCAACGTGTGGGATGAGTAGCTGCCGGGCCGTGTTGCGGTTGGCGGGTGCTGGCCCAGGGAAAAATCTAGAGGAGTTGATGCGGCCTTGATTATCGCAACCGCGGGCCACATCGATCATGGCAAGACCGTTCTCGTTAAAGCGCTGACCGGCGAAGATACCGATCGCCTGCCCGAAGAAAAGGCGCGCGGTATGTCTATCGACTTGGGGTTCGCCTATGTACCGCTTGGCGATGACGAGATTATCGGTTTCGTTGATGTTCCAGGCCATGAACGCTTTGTTCGAAATATGGTCGCCGGCGTCACTGGCATTGATCACGCCTTGCTGGTCGTCGCCGCTGACGATGGCCCGATGCCCCAGACCCGCGAACATCTAGCCATTCTTGATCTTCTCGGGGTGCCTGGCGGTGCCATTGCTCTGACCAAGATCGATCGCGTTGAGCCGGGCCGGGTGACGGAGATTACTGCCGCCATCGCCAACCTCGTGCGCGGAACGTTTTTAGAAGGGGTCCCCGTCTTTCCTGTTTCTGCCCCACGCAACGAAGGAGTGGAAGCCCTTAATGCCCATCTGGCTGAGGTAGCAGCGCAACTGCGGGTGCGCCGCGCAGCTGGCGGATTCCGCCTTGCCGTCGACCGCTCATTCGTATTGCGAGGGGCTGGTGTTGTGGTCACGGGAACCGTATTTTCGGGGCAGGTAACGGTGGACGACAGTTTGACGATTTCGCCCTCGGGCTTGACGGTGCGGGTGCGCAGTATTCATGCCCAAAACCGGGAGGCACGGACCGGCGGTGTGGGTGAACGGCTGGCGCTAAATATCAGTGGTCCCGGCGTTTCGCGAGAACGGGTTGGGCGCGGAGACTGGTTGGTAAGCGATGAACTGCATGCGTCTGCTGATCGCTTGGATGTGCGGCTGCGGCTTTTGCCGGGGGAGCCATCGCCTTTGCGCCACGGCGCCGCCGTCCATGTTCACCTTGGCGCAGCCGACGTTACAGGGCGCATTGCCCTGTTAACTAATCGTCAATTGGCCCCAGGTGGGGCCGGTTTCGCACAACTTGTCCTCGATGACCCTGTGGCATGCCTGGGTGGCGACCGCTTCATTCTACGTGACCGTTCGGCGCAGCGAACGATTGCTGGTGGCGTCATCCTTGATCCCCAGGCGCCAGCGCGTGGACGGCGGCGCCCGGACCGATTGGCGATTTTGGCGGCTCTGGAGAATGCATCGCCGGCGGCAGCGCTCGACAGCTTGGTTGCTGCCTGCGCTTCCGGCGTCGATTTGGGGTGGTTCGCGCACATTCGCAATCTAGGCTGTTCAGATTTTGGTGCCCTTGTCGATGCGGCTAATATGGTGCGTGTCGGTCGCTCAGGACAGGAAAGAGGATTTGCGCCGCATCGCTGGGTAGAATTTGGAACGGCCGTTCTGCGGGCGTTGGCGGCACCGGGGCCGGATGCCGGTCCGCGTGGGGTTGGCGAGAACGTCTTGCGCCGGGCTATCGATCCGCCTCTGTCGCGCGCGGTGATGGATTTGCTTCTCGATAGCCTTGCCGCTGAGGCCCGGATAGTTCGTGCCGGTGGATTCGTCCGCTTGCCAGGCATGGCTGGTGGCCTTTCGGGTGCTGATGCGCGCCTGTGGGAATTTACACGACCGCTCCTTGATGCGGGCGGAATTCGTCCGCCACGGGTTCGAGAGCTGGCTGAATCCTTGGCTTTGACGCCCGAAGCCACAGAAAAATTTCTAGCTCGGATGGCTGCTAGTGGCTTAGTATACCGTGTTGCAGGGAACAGGTTTTTTCGACCCGGGGCTGTGCGCCTGCTCGCGGAAATTGCCGAGGCTGTTGCCGCTGATTCAGATGGCGGTAATTTTGATGCCCGCGCTTTTCGTGACCGTTCCGGCATTGGCCGCAATCTCACCATCGAAGTACTGGAATATTTTGACGCTCAGGGCCTTACCCGCCGCAACGGCGGTGCCCGGAGAATCGTGCGGACTGCCGAACGGATTTTTGGCGGCGACGTTGGTCCGCCTTGATCACACCTGTGAACCCGTTACAGTTGTTGATGGAAGGGAACCGGGCCCGGTGGCCTGCGCGGCCTTCAAAGCCGTTCGGGGGGCGTCATGCGCCCCCGGTGGGTTCGACTCCTACCCCTTCCGCCAATTTTTCATCCGTGACTGTTCGCTAGTGTTCGGAAATATCCCAGTAATACTGAGATTTCAGAGCCTAATCGTCTATCATTGTTCGCCATCATTTACTGGGTTCATTCATCTTTATTTCAAAGAAACTAAGGAACCAAAATGGATATTCACCTGATTGTTAAATTAAAGTCATCGTATGAGGCATGGCATGAACTATTCGTGAATGATGCTGAGAACCGCTCTAAGATTTGCGATGAGAGTCGGACACTTTTCGGCAAAGCAGATGACGTTACTGCACTGGTGACATTGTTCAGCGTCGATATGGCGGCGATGGGCGCAATGATGGAAGATCCAGAGTTCCATAAATTGACCGAGGATTATGTTGAAGAGCATATCCCGTATTCAATTTCTCCACTCGCACCTCCTGCATAGTTTGTCCTGGTAGGCACCCGAGGTCACACTCTGACATCCCTCGGATAATACTCGCTCAAAGACCTCTCAGACATCATGCTGAGGGATCGTTTGCAGGCAATCATCTGATTATCCCCATGGAAGAGATAATTTTATATTCTTCGTGATGGAACGTCCTGACCTTACTGTGCTCGACAAGCTGAAATCGCGGATCCAGGGGGTGCGCGCTAAGACGATTGCTAATGGCTGCACTGAAGGTGAGGCTCTGCTGGCCGCAGCTAAAGTTGCAGAGCTTCTTGACCGTTATGAGCTCTCGCTGACAGATGTTGAAATCTGCGAGGCCCCATGTGAACGGCGCGAGTATGAGGCCCACCGGAAGAAGCGAATCCCGCTAGATGGTTGTATCGGCGCGATTGCAAACTTTTGCGATTGTCGGGTTTGGCGTGAAAAGAATTTGGCCGGGAACGTGCTGTCTGTATTTTTTGGTCTCCGCTCTGACGTCGAGTTTGCCCACTACCTGACTGGGATAATTGATTATGCTATCCGAACCGAGCTTGGGCGCTACAAAACCTCAGCAGCCTATCTCCGCTTTCGGCACCAGGACCGCCATGTGGCTAACGGATCCTTTGCGCTAGGAATGGTCGCTTCCATTGCCGGTAAGTTGGCAGCAATGAAGGCGGAGCGTGACGTTATCAACGCTGGAACAGGTCGCGATCTAGTCGTCATTAAGGCATCAGTCGTAGAAGCTGAAATGGGCAAGCTGGATCTGAGGCTTAGAACTGTGCGACGGGCGACCCGGGTAGTATCTCCGATCGCTTATGAAGCGGGCGGGATAGCAGGCTCGGCATTAGAAATTAATCCAGAGATTCCTGAGAAGTGAGTTGTCGTAGTGTTTGATGTCGTATTATCGATGGCTATCGCCCATCCGCACATGCGGGATATCCCTCCAGCGTGTGGTGTAATGAGGTGACAGCTGGTCCTGCCGCATTCGCCACTCGGCGTTCTTTGCAGAAAGTCCAAGCCCTACTGAACCTCGACCAAAACGATCATTGATCCGATCCACTGCCTTCATCAAGCCATCACTGCTTGTTGTCTGATTTGAAAAGAGGTGTGGCTGAACGTCTACCCTTGATGATAAGTCGAGCAAGAGGATCCCGGCCTTACGCCAAGCAAAACCCTCACGCCAAATTTGATCAAATATCCTCATCGCCGCCGCCACTATGGTGCGACTGTCAGCGGTAGGTGACATAAAGGTTGTCGACGCTGATGCGGAGTGCTGAGGCGCCGTGGTTGCGAACGGGTCCGTGTTTATGAACACCTGCATAGACCCGCAAATTTGACCGGACTGCCGAACTTTTTCTGAGCCGCGCTCGGCAAATGATACAATAGCGTTTCTGACTTGGTCTTTGTCCGTGACGGCACTTCCAAATGATCGTGAGCAACAAGTAGTTTTTTGGGGCTTCGGTTGTGTGTCGAGTTCATGACAAGGGATGCCACGTAGTTCATGGACCGTGCGCAACCCAACGACGCCCATACGCTGTCGGATCCAACCATCCTGTAAATTTAGTAGATCTAGGGCGGAAACTATCCCTCTTTCTCCGAGCATGGCGGACCACTGACGCCCAATCCCCCAGACACCGCCCACCGGTGTTTTCCTAAGTGCTGATTCTAACCACTCTGGATGGCTAGAGAGATCTATAACTCCGTTAGCTTTAGGCGATGCCTTCGCCAGCTTGTTGGCCACTTTAGAAAGAGTTTTGGTGCTTCCAATCCCGATGGAGACAGGAATTCCAGTGCATTTCATTATGCGTGACCGTAGATCACGAGACCATGTCGTCATATTTTTTACAGGCATACGATCAAGATCAAGGAAGCACTCGTCGATGCTATAAATCTCATGCCTCGGGGCCGCTGTTGAGATAATGCTCATGACCCGTTCGGAGAAATCTCCATAGAGCGCATAGTTTGATGAGCGCACGACGACGTCATGATTTTTGATAACGTCCCGGATTTTGAACAAAGGCACGCCCATGGCTATTCCAAGGGTTTTTGCCTCGGCTGATCGAGCCACGACACAGCCATCGTTGTTTGAGAGAACGACGATCGGGCGCCGTTTTAAGCCTGGTTGGAAAACGCGCTCGCAAGACGCATAGAAATTATTGCAGTCAATAAGCCCGAACGTCGGCATACGAGTTATCGATCACAGTGGCGACGAATGCTGTGGGTGACGATGCCCCAGATTTCACAGCCTGCATCGTTTATTGGTAGGTCTGGGAAGAGAGGGTTAGCAGCGACGAGGACCCAATCACTATTAGGCTTTCTTAAGCGCTTAACCGTTAGGTCGCCATGTAGCACGGCGATAACAATATCGTCGCTTTGGGCTGTCAGGCTTCGATCAACAACCAGCAGGTCACCGTGAAATATGCCTGCGTCCTTCATAGACTCACCGGTGGCTCTGGCAAAGAAGGTTGATGCTGGGTGACGAACTATGTGTTCGTTGAGGTCAAGCTTTCCCTCAATGTGGTCATCCGCCGGGCTTGGAAACCCTGCTGGAACGCTAGAACCATAAAGCACAAGTTCAAGCTTAATTGGTTCGGAGCTGGATGAGAACACGCAGGTACGCCTCAGTTGGAATTAGGAACAAAAAGTGAACATATTTTTTGCTATCCGTCAACTTACGCACCAGCGGGGAGGTTAACGCTTATCGGAGCTGGGCCATTGGGTGAATATGTGGTTAACCCTGCGCACGGGTTAATCAGTACTGGATTTTGGCTCAGAGAGCCTTGCATTCCAGCCTCTTTCTCTCTGCTAATTCTAATATTTAACTAGATGGTATTATTAGATAAATACCTTTTCATAAAATCCGCAACCACAGTTACCCTCACGCTGTGATTGCGTTATGAACCAATCTATCGATTAACGCATACTCTTAAGGTCCGACCTCTTAAAAGCCGACCATCTCCGGTTCGGCGACGACGTTTAACCGGTTCGGTAGCCTACCTTGATCGTGTTGGAGTCGTGGGAGACTGTGCGCCATCGAGGGATAGGGAGTATCGATTGCTCACACGTCCCCTTGCTGCTCTAACACGTAAAATTTTGGGAGGAATGCAATCAGCAAGGGGGCCTGCGGCTCGGCCTGGGGGCAGGGTGGGGCGTTCTATCATAAGGCGCGCTTCGGGTGGAATTTCTGCTACCCTTTTTTAGGCGGTTGAGGTCGGGAAAAGACGAGCTCACTGTCCGTCGAGGCGATTGCGTCGAGGGTATAGCCACTGGCATTAAAGTCTTTCAAGCCATTAGCCCGATCCACACGGTTTTCCATGATCCAGCGTGCCATGGTACCGCGCGCATGCTTGGCGTAATACATGAGGGAGCGGGCCTCCCCATCCTTCACGTTCAGGAACTTCGCCCGGATCACCGTCCGTCCAAGCACTTTGGTGTCCACAGCCTTGAAATATTCATTTGAGGCGAGATTAACCACGGTTGTGTCGGCATGATCGACAAGGTCTACATTTAGTCGATCGGCGATGCGTGCGCCCCAGAAATCATAGAGGGATTTCCCGCGGCTATTCACCATTTTGGTGCCCATCTCAAGGCGATAAGGCTGGATCGCATCCATCGGACGCAAAACACCGTAAAGGCCTGAGAGGATGCGCAAATGATTCTGTGCATAAGAGAGCGAATCCTCGGAGAGGCTGTCAGCCTCCAGCCCCCAATAGACGTCGCCATCAAAGGCAAGCCCAGCGGGCTTGGCGGTATTACTTCTATTATCGAGATTGAAGGCCTGAAACCGCTCGAAATTCATGATGGCGAGATTGTCACTAATATGCATTAGACGTTTTAGGTCTTCGGCAGTCTGGGTTTTCGCGACTGTTGCAAGCTCGAGCGTATCATCGCCCAGGCGCGGGTGTGTGATCGGGACACCCGTTTCGGCGGGGGTCATATTCATCTTTTTTGCAGGGGAGAGTAGCGTCAGCATAACCAATCCTTTCCTCCTAACATCAACCCGGCCAATCCAGGGTTGTATGCGTGGGTCTGCGATCACATGAAGCTAAGTCCTTGCGTCAAGAATTCAAGCTTCTTGATACCAAAAAGTGCCCAGACTGCAGTATTTTTAAGGGGCCGCTTTGGGGCGGGTTGTTCAGGCATCATAGCCGCCGCGGGCACTGGATCAGTATTATGATGTCACTGGCGACAACGCGTAGCATGGGCGAATATTATAGGATTTAAACTTTAGACCGGCATACTTTCGATATACTTCTTGGGCCTTTAGAGACTTATATTACTCTATCGGTGGCCCGACTGGTAGCATCGGATCAGGGCACATGGTTCCTGGGGCTATATTTTATCAGGCCAATGAGAGTGGTGGGTATTTTTAGAGATTCCCTATATTATAAATATTTCTCGTATAGGGGGGTGAAATGTGAGCTAGAGTCAGATTTCGGGGGAAGTACGAAACCGTTTTGGCCGAATTTTGCCAGACATACTTTAAAGAATTTGTTCAAAGTTTTTGAGCCTACTAAATAATAAATCATAATTCAGGAGGCTCGCAGGAGTATGTCCATGAACGTCCAACCCGTCGATCCCAAACGCCCTGATTTCGCCGGCGTCATCAGTGGAGTTGACCTGCGCCAAGCCGACGCCGAAATAAGGGCCGCCATCGAGAAGGCACTCGATACCTATGCTGTCGTGGTCTTCCACGATCAGCCCTTTACCGACGAGGAGCAGATTATCTTTAGCGAACCCTTCGGCTATCTAGAGCCAAGCCGGGGTTCTATACATCCGGATCACAAGCACCGATTCGACAACCGGCTGTCGGATATATCGAACCTTAAGCGTGGGGAGGGCAACGTAGCGCAGAAGGTCGCGCCCAATGACAGGCGCTGGCTGTCATCGCTGGCTAACAGGATGTGGCATACCGACAGCTCCTATAAAGCGACGCCGTCGAAGTATTCCATGCTATCGGCGCGGATCCTGCCGTCATGGGGGGGACAGACAGAATTTGCCGACATGCGCGCCGCCTATGACGCGCTGGACGAATATACGAAGGCCGAGATCGAAGACCTAGTGGTGTTGCATTCCCACATCTATTCGCGCGGTAAGCTTGGCTTCGATGATTTTGCGCCTAATGAGGTGGAGTTGAACAAGCCGGTGCCGCAGGCTCTCGTGCGCATTCACCCCGGCTCGAAGCGCAAGTCCCTATACCTTGCCTCTCATGCGGGCGAAATTATAGGCATGCCCGTTCCGCAAGCCCGCATCCTATTAATGGACCTGACTGAGCACGCTATCCACCGGGAGTTCGTCCACCGCCACGAATGGAAGGTGGGAGATTTCGTGATCTGGGATAATCGCAGTGTCATGCACCGCGGCCGGAAATACGACTTCATCAATGAAGCCCGCGATATGCGGCGCACGACCATCGGCGACACCGCTCCCACCCTGGAACAAAAAAAGATGATGCAAGGGTTGGTTGCGTAGGGGGATAGCCCGGCCCACAGCAGTAGGGAGGGTGACCAGAGTAGGTCTCCGGTCGCTTATTTATGGTGCAGTCTGTAACGAAGGTCAGCCAGCTAAAGCGCGCAGCACGGCAGAGCAGCACATCAAGGAAGGCAAGAACGCCATCTGGTGGACGCGCCTTTCATGCAAGAATTTAGTAACAACGATGTGTGTCTTTAGCTTCATGCTCTAGCTACAACCTTGGCAACTTCTTGTTCGCACTCCTGACCCATCTGCCTTATGGGACTCAGAACGGTCGGTCGCCCTGGGTCACCACGCGCAGCATTATCCGCGGTTCTCCGGCAGGGCCGTCGAAAGTAGCCCGATGCAGGGTGCAGCGGTTGTCCCATACGACTGCTTCGCCGACCCGCCACTTATGCTCGTAGTGGAATCGATCCTGGTTGATCCAGGCTTCCAGTTCATCCAATAGCATGTCGCTCTCCGACCTACCCCACCCAACGATGCGGTCGACGCGGTTGAGGTTCATGTAAAGGCCCTTTTTTCCCGTTTCCGGATGGGTACGAACTAGTGGATGGATGACATCAGGGCTTTCATCGATCTCCTCCTGACTGCGCGGCTCCCCTCGGAAATTACGGCGCTTGGTATCATAGGCATGGACCGCTTTTAGGTCGTTGATTCGAGATTTAAATTTCTCTGGCAGCGCCTCGTAAGCGGCGCGGGCGTCGCAGAACCACGTAGCTCCACCCCGGCTGGGAATTTGATGAGCATGTAGAATGGTGGCTAATGCCGGGCGTTCAAAGAAGGACTGGTCGGAATGCCACTCGTCGTTACGTAGGGTGGTACGTTTGCGGAATGCTTCATCTCCGCCGATTTCACCTTCCTGTACGGTGCTGTCAAGGAAAGAGACCACCGGCAATTCCCCAAGACGCTTGTATCGGTTGAGCTCAGCAAAAGGCTCTCCGAATCGGGTGGCAAAATTCAGGGTCTGGCGATCATTCATAATGCCGCCCGGGAACACTAGCACCCGGTAGTCGAGCAGGGCCTGGCGTATGGATGACGCCATGTCTGCGTCCCACGGATCCAACCGGTTGCAGTCTTCGATAAGGGCGCCCATCGGTGCATCCAGGGGTGCAATGCGCAAGGATTGGGTATCTACCATTGTGGCGACCATGGTCACCTCCCGTCTCGTGTTTGTTTCATTTTATTCATCTAGTCATGTGTGGGCGGTCCCCTTGATGCAAGGGTAAATCGGCATGTCTCCGGCTGTTGTTGGAAATGGTCATGTATCTGGCCCGGACAGTCACAATGGTAACTTGTATCATAGTGGCTATCGATGCTTGTGATCAGGCCGCTAAGTAGTGCCTCTCTGCCAGGACAGCTGAGCGCAGATTCTTGTGTCGTGAGCAGCTGTTGATTTGCCGTTCGTTGCTCTGAAATATAACCCAGTGCCCGTAATGCCCGAAATTCGTAGCATGTGGGAGGGCGCTGTAGTGGCCCCGTAGGTGGCTTTAATAGACATGCTTCGTCGCGTACAACGCTGGTCGTTGGTATTGTGTTGAGATGCTTGTTCTTCATTAGGAAGAGAACGAAGTTTGGTAGACCATGAAAATAATTAAGTCCGTAAGGCGAGCAACAATCATCGAGACTGGTGACGTGCTGCTTGATTTTAAAATGGCAGATGGCAGCACAGAAGCTTTCTCTGCTCCCGCAATCCTGATTATGGAGATGATTAGGAAGCTTGCCGCTGGCCAGCCGCCCAATGACGTGGCGGCCATGCCTGTTCAAGAAAAATTCGAGGTGCTCTACAACGCCGTTCAAAAGCGAATTCTGGTCAGGTTTCCAGCATCCGAGGGCAGGACATTCGATATGAACATCGGGCCAGAGACGGCGCAAGAACTCGCACGGGATTTGCTTGAGGCGGCGGAGAGTGCCGAGGCCCTACCGAAGGGAAGTCATTAGCCGAGGGGAGAATGTTAAATGCATTCTGAGCTCCCCTGTAGGCACGTCCATCACGTCTGTTTGTGACCTCGGAGTGACTTGAGGAATAGTCTTGTGGCCCAGATGTAAAGTCCACCTAGTGCTATATGAATGCATAAAATTGTACAGGAAATCTAAAACCTTTGGTCGAGTTATAATACAGAGTTTTGATACAGTAGTAGACGCTCACTGCTATTTCGTCTTAAGGTGAATTGTGTAATTAGAAATAACGCATCAAAATTGGCCATAGACTGGAATTTATTTTCCGGCAGAAGCTTGATAGATTGCATTCAGAGTGAGGAAGAAGAGAGTAATGAAGGATATAAAACGACCAACCTATTTAGTTCTAGCGACGGCAGGGCTTGCTCTGTCCGGTATGCTACTGGCGAGCGGCCCCGCGGCCGCTCAGGGTAAAACTGTCACCATCGTTGGTCAGGACGAAATGCCTGACCATGATTTGTGCAACGCAATGCGTTCGACGCAAGGCCGTGTCATGCGCCAGAACGTTGGCGAGGCCTTGACCAAGATCAATCCTGTGGACGGCACTGTTACGCCGCTGTTGGCAACATCTTGGAAGCAGACAGACCCCAATACGTGGCGGTTTACCCTGCGTAAAGGCGTCAACTACCATGACGGATCGCCGTTCAACGCTGCGGCGGTCGTAAAGGCGCTGCAACGCACCTACTACGCCCCGGCGTTGTTCTGTGAAAATCGCAGCAAGTCGGGCATGAAGACGGGGATTAGTTTCAAGGCAATCGACGAGCATACGGTTGATATTGGGCTAGACGTTCCTGCCCCGATTCTACCTGTCCGCATGGGCGTCATTACCATGACGCATCCTGATGCACCGTTGGATGCGCTTCAAACGGAACTTCCAATCGGCACAGGCCCCTACGTGTTCACGAGCTACAAAAGTGATCAGGAAATCATTCTTACTCGCTTTGATGGCTATTGGGGTGACAAGCCGGAAGTGGAATCAGCACGCTATATCTATCGTAAAGAAAGCTCCGTGCGTGCGGCAATGGTGAAGATTGGTGAGGCTGACATCGCCCCAAATATCAGTGTCCTTGATGCTGACGATCCAACCATGGATTTCAGCTTTTTGAACTCTGAGACCTCGCGGCTGCGCCTTGAAGTGTTTACGGCTCCACTTGATGACAAGCGGATTCGTAAGGCGCTTAATCTCGCCATCGATCGGGATGCCTTGAAAGGTAGTGTCTTTTCCAAGGACGTCTTGAAGGCGACTCAGCATGTTGTGCCCAGCATTGCCGGTCACAATCACGAGATCGACAAGCGAGTATGGCCCTATGATCCTAAACAGGCCATGAAGCTTATCGCAGAAGCGAAAGCTGATGGTGTTGCTGTTGACACGGAACTCAAGCTTACCTGTCGCCTTAACCAGTGGCCGGGTGCTCAAGAGGCCATGGAAGCAATTATGGGCTATTTCCATGAAGTTGGTCTCAACGTGTCTCTGAATTGTATCGAAAGTGGTCTCCACAGCGATATGAATCGGAAGCCGTATGCTAAAGGTCGTGGGGCTCTTCTGTTCCAGGATCAGCACGACAACAACAATGGCGATGCTGTGTTCACCTTCTTTGCCAAGTACGGCTGTGAAGGCGAGCAGTCGACAATCTGTTCACCGGAAGCCGATAAGTTGGCAATCGATGGTGCACAGCTGCCGACCGGCCCGGCTCGGGCTGCGAAGTTCGCGGAAGCGTTTCGTATTGTCTATGAAGATGTCATAGGCGATGTGCCGCTCTTCCACATGGTTGGCTATGCTCGTGTTGGCTCGCGCATCAACTATACTCCATCGATCGCGACAAACACCGAAGTCGAGCTTTCGCAAATTTCGTTTAACTAAGCTTGACGTCATATCGTTATACCTTTTGGGGGTGTGCTTCGGCGCACCCCTTTTTTTTGCGTTGGCCGTGCCGAAAATTGTTGTCTCGACCTGGCTATGGTTGGCTCGGAGATGGCCAACAAGCCGATACGGCCACTGGCGTCCAGTGCCATATCGATCATTGTTTTTCTGGGCTAAAAGATGGGGCGTCGATGCACAATTTTGCGAGGTCGATGGACTTGCCAAATACGGAAAAAGTTTAGAGTATGATGTCAGCCCAGCTTCGCGCACATAGATGCCAAGTCCAAGAATGCGATAGTGAAGCCTTGTTTTGCTCGCTGGCGGTGGCGAGATCGATGCTCAGTGGATCATACAAAAAATTACAAAGGCGCGCCTTTGGCTAAATTTAGGCAAAGATATCCTGTGCCTATTGGATGGTAGAAAAACCGGCGTACACAAGCCCAATGATGGGAACCATGGGGTGTATCTATTGGTCGTCATGGTGGTTTATAATTCTTAGGTCGCTTGAAAAAATGGTTTATCACCGCGGATCGTAGTGCGGTGCATGACGCGCCGGTAACGGGTCTCGTCAAAGGATGTGGCGCAGTGCATGGTGCGGCGGTTGTCCCATAGAACGGCATCGCCTTTTAGCCATTTATGGGTATAGACAAAGCGCTCCTGGGTGCAAAATTCCCGGAGTTGTTTGATCAGCGCACGGCCTTCGTCGAAGGGCATGCCAAGTACTTCCCAGACGACGTTCCCCCCCATAAAGAGTGATGGCCGTCGGGTTTCTGGGTGGGTGCGGACCAGAGGTTGGACGACATCGGGCAATTTAGCAATCTGTTCTGCCGTCATTGGGTCGCGATCTGGATAGGATATGGGGTAGGCCTTGACCCTGCTAACTAGCACTTCTAGATTTTGAATTCGCCCTTTCATATCCTCATCCAAGGCGCCGTAAGCGGCACCCATGTCGGCAAATAGCGTATCACCCTCTGCTGCGGGAACCTCACGAGCCACCATAAAGGAGCCCTTGCTGGGTTCCTCCAAATAGTGTGTATCGGTATGCCAATGGCGTCCTGCCTTGGGGGCTCCGATATGACGTCCATTCCTTTGGACATTGGAGATGACGAAAACTTCTGGCCGTTCAGGGAGGGCCCACTGATCCAAATTGTGCGCCTCTATCTCACCTAGCCGCTTGGTGAATGCCACGTGGTCATCGGGGGACATCGTCTGGTCCCGCACAACGATAATCGCATAGGTCATCCATAGATCGTAAAATCGGCGAAACGTCGCCTCATCCATTGGTTTGGATAGATCTAGTGCTAAAATTTCAATGCCAAACTGATCCGATAGAGGCCGGGCAGAAAAAGTCATGGGCTATATTTTCCTCATAAGTGGTCGGTGGATATGGGCCAGGACCCCATTTTGAGGCGGGCAACATACCCACCGCCTCCAGGAGGGGCAAGCCGCCGGAGGATGATCGCCATGACCTTAAGAAATTCTCTTTAGCCGGTTGGCATCTCGTCTAATCTCACGGCTTTCCCTTCTAATCCAGGCACAGCGGGATAGCGCTCCATGACCAACGGGTCGTGGCCAGGGACGATGTGGGCGTCCGTATCGGCGAGGTCACGCAGGCGTTTGTAACCCTCGATTATACCGTCAACGCTGAAGACGATGGAAAATGGTCGAGGGCCTTCCATATTGGCGTAGTAGTGGCTGGCATCGGAAGCGAGGACCACCCAGCCACGCTTGGTCCAGACCCGTACCGATTGCAGGCCCATGGTGTGGCCTCCGATATGATGAACGGATAGGCCCGGCATCAGGTCTGCGTCGCCATCATGGAAGCGCACGCGTCCGGCGTAAACTCGGCGCACCATGGCGCAAATTTCATCGACTTCATAAGCCTCGCGGAACTGCATGTGCTCCATATGGCGGCCAGTGGCAAACTGCATTTCCAAATCTTGGAGATGAAATGTAGCGTTTGGGAACAGGTGCCAGTTGCCAACGTGGTCATAATGAAGATGCGTGATGATGACGTTCTCGACCTTGTCCGGATCAATGCCAATATCGCGTAACCCTTCGGCCGGGTTGCGCAGCATGCGTCGGCCACGCTTGGCGGCCACTTCTTCGCTGTAGCCGGTATCCACCACCCAGGTTGTTTGCGGACCGCGTAGCACCCAAACGAAGTAATCCATTGCCATGGATGTTTCATGGGGGTCTCCGCCGAGGAAGTTAAGATTGGCTGTTCGTTCAGCCATATGTCCGTAGCGGACGGCAAAAACCTCGAAGCATTCTAGTTGGGACATGGCGGTTCCTTACGACAATATGGTCGTTATCATGCTTTAGCATAGTAGATGGATGACCTGTGGGGATGATTTGTAGGGGATATCTTCAACAGCAGCCTAATTGTGACAATTTACCTAATCTTTAGCTGAGTTAAGGGCATCCAAAATCGTTTGATTTAAGAAAATTCGAGGTGCGAATCGTCACGTGTAGAGGTGGCCACGTTGGCAGTTTCGGCGGAAGTCGAGGAAAAGCCGTCAGCGAGGCATATCTAACCCAAAATTTTCTTCGTATGGGCGTGCTGATTTCTTCCGCTAGGACGGTTTAGTTTTCCATTGTTTCCGCCATCGTCCGAGCACGGCGCAGTGACCATAGCCACAGCAGTATGCAAAGGATTCCGCATCCCGCGATAGTCCAACGGAATCCTGCCTGATCGGCAATGACGCCAAGCACCAAAGACCCTAGGGACTGTCCGCCCCGCTGAACCATGCCGTAAAGGCTGAGGACTCGGCCGCGCATGTTGCTATCAACTGCATTTTGGATCAGCGTTTGCGCTGATATGCCGTTGATCATCAGACCCCAACCCACAAGTCCAGCGAGCGGTACGGCCAGCCAAAAAATGTCGTGGGAGGCGAAGGCGATCAAAGCGAAGGCGATGAGAGCTATGTTAAGAAGAAAAATTTTGCTTAGACCTGTAATTGACTGCCGCTGCGCTAGGTAGAAGCCGCCGAACACTGCGCCCAGGCCAACCGCTGCGGTTAGCAAAGCCAGGCCGTCAGCGCCGCGATGGAACACATCGGTGGCGAAACCTGGGAAAAAGCTGATGAGTGGCCGGCCGAGGATGGAGACCGCCAACAGGATAGCAATCAGTGGCCCGATGCCTTGGTGACGGGTGGTGTAGGTGACGCCGTCGGCAACCTCGGCGAAGAAATTCTTGCCGCTTGGCTTTAGGTCCTGGGCTGGTGGGCGGATCAACATCAAAGCGATAACGAAGGTACCGAAGAAGACCCCGGACCAAGCAAAGGCGGCGACGATACCCCAATTTATGATGATAAAGCCTGCGACTGATGGGCCGATGAAGCGGGCGCCGTTGAAGGTTAGTGCATTGATGGCAAAGGCCGCCGGTAGATTTTCTCTTTTGCCAACAAGCGCCGGTATCATGGCAAGCCGGGACGGTTGATCGATGGACAGGCAAATTCCTTGGGCGAACAGCAATAAAAATAAAAGCTCAACGCTCAGGGCACCGACCCACATCAATAGGAATATGACGACGGCAAAAATTACGATAAATATCTGTGTTGTGCGCACAGTCCGCATGCGGTCAAAGCGGTCTGCCATGGCACCGGCCATGGGTCCGAGAATTAGGATTGGCACCATATCTGCCAAGCCGATGAGGCCGAGCCAGGTTGCTGAATGGGTCATTTCCCAGGCCAGCCAGCCGGCAGTTACTCGCTGCATCCACGTACCAACGTGATTGAGGATGTTTCCACCTGAATAGATGGCGAAATCACGCTCGCGCAGGGCATTGGCGATGTGGGAGAATCCGGCGGATGTCATAGAATTTTAAAGTCTTTGTTAGAGGTGCGTGTGCTTTAGTGCTCAGAGCACTTTCCTAACATATTGGTACATTCTTACAGGACAGATTCTACCCGGGATTAGGAGATGGTCTTCCTTTCGTTATTTCTCTTTTGAGATACCCAGGAACGGGTTTTCAAAACGCCTGACCGATCGGGCCGCCGAAGAATTCAAGAATGATTTAACATGGTTGGATAGTGCTTTAAGGCTCCATCAATTTTGCCATCGTCTTTGCCCTGCGCATAGACCACAACCAGAAACATAAACAGAAGACGCTGGCGATTGCTATTGACCAGCGCAGGCCGACTATATCAGCCAAGATGCCGAGAACGAGAGATCCGACGGACTGGCCGCCGCGCTGAATCATGACGTAAAGGCTCGCCACCCGCCCGCGCATGGCTCCTAAAACGGCACTCTGAATAAGTGACTGGGCAGCCACTCCATTGACCAGAAGACTGCCGCCGATAATGCCGGCAAGCGGCACGGCGATCCAGAATGTGGTATTGGCAGAAAAACCGGCGAGGCCAATTCCGACGCCGGCTATGCTAAGAACGAAGATACGTGTTAGACCTTGGAGGCCGGGACGGCGCGCCATATAGATGCCGCCGAGAACGGCGCCGACGCCGACTGATCCTGTTAGCATGGCAAGGGCTTCTGCGCCAAGATTAAATACCTCGGAGGCAAATGCTGGAAACATGTAGACGACGGTCTTGCCAAACACGGCGGTGATGATCAGCGACACCATCATAGGCCCAATGCCGGCGTGTTTCGCGGCGTAGGAGATGCCGTCAACGACATCGGTCAATAACCGCTTGCCTGATTTTTCGATCTCGATTCGTGGTGCGCGGATGAGCCAAAGCGTGAATGCTGGAATTCCGAAAAATACGGCGCAGGCAGCGAATGCAGCGCTGACACCCCACAGGTAGATAAGGTACCCACCAAGTGCTGGGCCAAGAAACCGTCCGGCATTGGACACCAGAGAATTGATGGCGATGCCGGCGTGCAGGTTTTCTGGACCAACTAGATTGGGGACAATGGCCAGCCGTGCTGGCAAATTTGTTGAAATACACAGGCCAAAGCACACGACCAGGCCAAACAAAATTTCTGGGGTGATCCAGCCATTGTAATTGGCAAGAAAGGTTAGGAAGGCAAAAAATGCCGTGCCAGCTTGGGTTGCGCGGATGATAGCAAGCCGATCGAGGCGGTCGGCGAGAGCGCCGGTGATCGGGCCAATAAACAGAGAGGATGACATGTCGGCTAGTCCCATGAGGCCTAGCCAGGTGGCGGAGTGCGTAAGTTCCCAGGTCAGCCAGCCGACGGTGATGCGGTACATCCACATCGCCGTTTGACTTAAAACATGGCCTGACATGAAGACGCGGAAGTCGCGATGCTTCAGGGCATTGATAATATGGGAGAAGCCTGCAGCGGGCATGGCTTGGAAGGCACTCCAGCGCGATAGTGTTATCTTGGGGCGGGCCGGTTGAAAGGCCTCGTTGGTGGCGATATCATCCAAAACTAAACGGGGCATGGTGTCCCGCGGCATGTTTCCTTGGAGCGCGCCCGCATGGATTCCTTTTTAACAGTATAGAAGTAATTTTTTCCACAAACAGCACGAAAGCAACAATATCTAAAACATGCCGCTGCGTCGTGGCATGACACCCATCATCTAGAAAGCAGGAAACAAGCATGAAGAGTTATAGTATCGCCGCCATACCGGGAGATGGCATTGGCAATGAAGTGGTGCCGGAAGGCATACTGGCACTGGAAGCAGCCGGACGCCGCTTTAGTTTTAGAATCAAGCCTAAGACCTTTGATTGGAGTTGCGAACTTTACGCTAAGACCGGCCGCATGATGCCCGAGGATGGCATTTCTCAACTGGCTGATTTCGATGCTATTTTCCTGGGTGCCGTCGGATTTCCAAACGTTCCCGACCATATTTCCCTGTGGGGCTTATTGATTCCGATCCGCCGCGAATTCCAGCAGTACGTCAATTTGCGCCCGGTGAAGCTGTTTGAAGGTGTCCCGTGTCCGCTCGCTGGTCGCATGGTTGGCGACATCGATTTCATGACCGTACGTGAGAACAGTGAAGGCGAGTATTCAGAAATCGGCGGTCGCCAGTTTCAGGGTACAGATCAGGAACTAGCCGTTCAGCAGTCGATCTTTACCAAAAAGGGTATCGACCGCATTCTGCGTTACGCCTTTGAGCTTGCCGGTACGCGCCCTGACAAGCATGTCACGTCGGCAACCAAATCTAATGGAATCATTCATTCCATGCCGTTCTGGGACGAACGCTTTAAGGTCATATCGGAAGAATATCCCGATATCAGGGCCGACCAGTATCATGTCGATATCCTCACTGCCCATTTTGTCAACCACCCCGATTGGTTCGACGTCGTCGTCGGTAGTAACCTGTTTGGAGACATCCTATCCGATTTGGGTCCAGCGGTGGCCGGCAGCATCGGCATAGCGCCGTCAGCAAATCTCAACCCGGAACGGGTCTATCCGTCCATGTTTGAACCGGTGCATGGCTCGGCACCAGATATCGCCGGGCAGGGCATCGCCAACCCCATCGGCCAGATTTGGTCGGGTGCCATGCTGCTCGACCATCTTGGCGAACACGAGGCGGCGGCGGCTATTGAAGGCGCCATCGCAGGTGTCTTGGCTGAGGGTGCAACCCGTACGCGCGACATGGGTGGTAAGGCTAATACCAAGGAAATGGGTCGAGCCATTATTGATGCGATAGCCGGGTGATGTCATCTTAGTCGGCCACCCTACCTCGCGCCGGTTCCTGATGCGAGGTGGGGCGGCTTGTCGATTGACGACGCTATGTCTCAGCGGGTTGGTCACCTGGCCGTATCGGCTTTCCGCCTTTGTATCATCGTTATGTGCCCTACGGAGGAGATAATCACTATATTGATTTGATTGACGTGGCCCCTGCACCCCCGTATGTGCCGTCTCGGGCCACGGTCCCCCAACGGGCCGCGACTCTTCTGCAAGGAAGGGAGACAATGATGACCTTGCCGCCAAAACCGGGCCTGCGCCCGGCCAATCCTAATTTTTCATCAGGACCTTGCACCAAGCGCCCTGGCTGGACTTCCGGTGTCCTGACTAACGCGCTGCTTGGCCGTTCGCACCGCTCGAAAGAGGGCGTCGAGCGTATTACCGAGGTTTGCGACATGAGCCGCCGGTTGCTGAATCTTCCCTCCAACTATCATCTCGGCCTTGTTGGCGGATCGGATACCGGCGCCATCGAGATGGCCTTGTGGACTATGCTCGGGGCCCGTGGCGTCGATGTGTTGGCTTGGGAGAGCTTCGGCGGTCAGTGGGTTACCGACGTGATTAAGCAGATGAAGCTGCCCGATGCCCGCACGATGGAGGCGGCATACGGCGAGCTACCAGATCTTTCCTGCGTGAACTTCGATAACGATGTAGTTTTCACTTGGAACGGCACGACTTCGGGCGTTTGTGTGCCTAATGGCGATTGGATCGCCGACGACCGAGCTGGCCTGACTATTTGCGATGCTACTTCGGCGGTCTTCGCAATGGATATTCCCTGGCATAAGATCGACGTCGCTACCTATTCCTGGCAGAAGGCGCTTGGTGGAGAGTCTCAGCATGGCGTTCTGATCCTTAGCCCCCGGGCAGTCGAACGGCTGGAAACCTACACGCCGCCGTGGCCGGTACCGAAGCTATTTCGTATCGTTAATAGTGGAAAATTTCCCGCTATATTTGATCAGGGTGGGACGATGAACACGCCGTCCCTGCTGGCCATCGAGGATGTGCGCGACGCCATGACCTGGGCCGAGTCCCTTGGCGGACTGCCGGCAATGATTGCCCGGTCACAGTCGAGTTTTTTTGCCATTGACGCCTGGGTGAAGGAAACGAACTGGGTCGACTTTATTGCGGCCGATCCGGCGATCCGTTCAACCACGTCAATATGCCTAAAGATCACCGCGCCCTGGTTTGCTGCACTTTCGGACGATGGCCAGGCATGGGCTGCTAAGGCCATCGTTGCGCTTTTGGAGGACGAAGGAGTGGCTTACGATGTTGGGGCCTACCGTTTGGCGCCGCCTGGTCTGCGAATCTGGGGTGGCTCGACCGTTGAGCCATCTGATATTCAGGCGCTTCTCCCTTGGCTTGATTGGGCCCATGCCACCATTCGGGCGGATGTGGCTAAAGCCGGGAAAAGCGAGAGAGCGTCATGCTAAAAGTTCTTATTTCTGACAAAATGAGCCCACTCGCCGAGAAAACTTTTCTTGAGCGTGGCCTTGATGTTGATGTCATTACCGACTTTACCCCTGCCGGCCTGAAAGCCGCTATTGGCGCCTACGATGGCCTTGCTGTGCGTTCAACAACCAAAGTTACCGCCGACATATTTGAGGCTGCAAAGAATCTTAAAGTAGTTGGCCGGGCGGGCATTGGCGTCGACAACATCGACGCTGTTGCTGCCACCGCCCGTGGCATAGTGGTTATGAATACGCCTTACGGAAACGCCATTACCACTGCGGAACATGCCATCGCCATGATCATGGCGATGGCCCGCCAAATTCCCCAGGCCAACGCCTCTACTCATGCAGGAAAGTGGGAGAAATCACGCTTTATGGGCATGGAGGTCAGCGGGAAGACGCTCGGTATCATTGGTTGCGGCAATATTGGTTCGGTAGTCGCCGACCGAGCCCAGGGCTTGAAAATGAAGGTTATTGCCTTCGACCCATTCCTTACGCCGGAACGGGCCCTCTATCTGGGTGTGGAGAAGGTTGAACTAGATAACCTGCTCGGTCGTGCCGACATCATTAGCCTACATACACCACTTACCGATGCAACGAAGGGCATCATTGATGCCACTGCTATTGCCAAGACTCGACCGGGTATTCGCATTGTAAACTGCGCCCGCGGCGGTCTCGTTGTCGAGGCTGACCTTGCCGCAGCGATTGAATCTGGCCATGTAGCTGCTGCTGGGATCGATGTTTTCGAGGAAGAGCCGGCCCATGAAAATTTGCTCTTTGCTTTCGACAACGTCATCGCTACACCCCATCTCGGTGCCGCGACTAATGAGGCGCAGGTCAATGTTGCGATCCAAGTTGCTGAACAGATTTCTGACTTTCTACTGACTGGCGCTGTCACCAATTCCATCAACATGCCGCCGGTATCTGCAGAAGAAGCACCATTGCTACGTCCTTATATGACGCTTGCTGAACAGCTTGGTAGTTTTGCTGGTCAGGTGACGGAAACTGCGATCAGGGCGGTGACCATCACGTATGAGGGGCAAGTATCGGCGCTTAATACCAAGCCGCTGACGTCGGCTCTGCTGTCAGGCCTCCTGTCTCCGCTGCTTAATTCTGTAAACATGGTTAGTGCTCCGGTAATTGCTCGTGAGCGTGGCATAAGTATTACTGAGGTGCGTTGCGAGGAATGCGGACCCTATCAGCGGCTCATCAAGCTAACCGTTACCACCGAGACCCAGACCCGGACCATCTCCGGAACGTTGTTTGATGGCG
>CAUZNJ010000006.1:0-21180 GCA_963580965.1 Alphaproteobacteria bacterium
CTTGGGCCACTGCGCGAAAGGCAGCAACGAGGCATAAGCCGGCGATCACCGGCCGCATAACCATGGTTTTGAGCCCAGCTATGTAGTCGCGGGCACTGAAGCCGCCCTTGGCTTTGGATTTGGCTCGCGTTACGGCGTCGTTGGGTAGAATGGTGATTAATAGCACTATGCCCATCACCAGCATCGGCAATGCCAGCCAGCCGGTCGACGCGCGCCAAGCTACTGCGGCGACCAGCAGGCCGGCAATGATTGGACCGAGGGTTTCGCCTAGACTTGCGAACGACCCATGCATGGAAAGGGCGAAGCCGCGCCGGTCAGAGAACTCGCTGGATAGATATGAAATCGCCGGCGGATGCCAGCTGCTGATGCATATCCCCATGACAATCAGCGCTGCGCATATGGTCAGGAATGAACTGGCCGAGCCAATGAGAAAAAATGCCCCGGAACAGATAGCGAGCGCCAACGCCATGATCAATACTCGTCGCCCACTCATGTCTACCAGTGGCGCTCCGATGAAATTAGCTGCGAAACCGCTGAGCTGCATGATGAAGCCGAAGGCACCCACCTGGACGTAATCCAATTGCAATTCTTGCTGGATATAGGGCACCAAGTTGTAAAAACCCTGCCCCGCCAAATGGGTTGTGCCATGAGCAAAGCCGACCAGCAGGATAAGCCATGTACCTTTGCGGGTAGTCCCGCTTGAGGCAGAAATAGACATGGAAGGCTCTCGATCATGATGTGGGTTATATGGAATTAGCTACGTTGGTTATTGTGGGCGGTTTTAGCGGTAAATACCAGCGGTGCCCGTCGGCTAAAACTGGTACGGGGTCTAGGAAGGCAGAATAATTTTTCGTCATAAGTCTGTGTTTTAGTCCGATTGATACACTCAGAATGAGCCTGCTATATTTACAGCGAAGGGACTATTCATGAATCCCGTTTTCCTCGTCATTGCCATTTCGGGTGGCTTGATTCTCAGTCTCAGCACTGGCGTGCGGCAGACGTTCGGCCTACTCCAAGAGCCACTGATCGTTGCTCATGACTGGAGCCGGACAGAATTTGCATTTGCCATTGCACTGCAGAACCTTGTTTGGGGCCTATTAATGCCGTTAACCGGGGCACTTGCTGACCGATTTGGCAGCCTGCGCGTTCTATTCGCTGGCGGAGTTCTCTATGCGTCCGGCGTGGCCCTAATGGGTTATGCAGAAACGCCGACTGAATTTTCCCTGACGGCCGGTGTTCTGGTCGGCATGGGCACGGCGGGGACCGGCATTCCCCTGGTATTGGCCGTAGTTAGCCGGTCTGTTGGCGATAAGCATCGATCCTTGGCGCTTGGCGTTGTAGCTGCCGGCGGTTCTTTCGGCCAGTTTGTGCTGCCGCCTTATTTCCAGTTGCTGATGAACAATTTCGACTGGTCGGGCGGCATATTCGGTATGGCGCTGACCTGCCTTCTATTGCTGCCGATGGCTTTCCTTCTTTCGAAGGCCGCGGGCCCGGCTGCCGCTGCCGGCCCTGGGCAGTTGAAGCAGAGCCTGCGCGAAGCCCTTGCTGAGGCTATTGGCCATTCCGGCTACCGTCTGCTGACTCTTGGGTTTTTTGTTTGCGGATTCCACGTCGCTTTCGTCACGACGCATTTACCATCTTACCTAGTTTCCTGTGGCATGCCGGCGATGACGGGCGCGGCAGCCATCGCCGGGCTGGGACTGTTCAACATCATTGGTACGTTGCTGTCGGGCGCACTCGGCGGACACTTCAGCAAGAAATACCTACTGTCTGGCATATACGCGCTGCGCTCAGTTATTCTTTTGGTGTTTCTCATTCTGCCGGTGACCGAATTGACCGTATTCGGTTTCTCTGCTGCCTTTGGCTTGCTGTGGCTGAGCACGGTGCCGTTGACTTCGGGTATCGTCTCCCAAGTCTTTGGGCCACGTTATGTTGCGACGCTGTTCGGTATCGTCATGATGAGCCACCAGATCGGCGCCTTTGTTGGCGTCTGGCTCGGCGGCTACCTCTACGACCTCACCGGCGGCTATCAGGGTTCATGGATCGCCATGATCGGTATGGGTATATTTGCCGCCATTGTCCACCTGCCAATCCGTGAAACCCCCCTCCGTCAGCCGGCGTGATCCGCCGACTGCGTGGCCTCTGTATTGGCCTTGAAAGTGGCTCGTGCCACACTCCTATTTCTCACCGGTTGTAGATCAAATTAGGAGAAAGCCAGCGTTCGGCTTGCTCGACTGAAACGCTGCGCCGCTTGGCATAATCCTGCACCTGATCGCGGCCGATGCGGCCGATGCCGAAATAGCGGGCCTCTGGATGCGAAAAGTAAAATCCGGAAACTGATGATGCCGGCATCATGGCAAACCCCTCGGTCAGGATGATTCCGGCGTTCTCTGTTGGGTTTAGTAATTCGAAAAGAATCAGCTTCTCGCTGTGGTCGGGACAGGCAGGGTAGCCGGGCGCGGGACGAATACCTTGATAGCGTTCCTTGATTAACTCTTCGTTGGACAGCATTTCGTTTGCCGCATAGCCCCACAAATTTTTACGAACCAGCTCGTGCATGCGCTCGGCAAATGCCTCGGCCAATCTGTCGGCTAGCGCTTTCAGAAGAATGTCTGAATAGTCGTCATGATCAGCTTTAAAGCGGGTGGAATGTTCCTCGATGCCATGACCGGTGGTGACAGCGAAGCCGCCAATATAGTCGGGGATGTTGCTGTCCTTCGGCGCGACGTAATCAGCTAGACAGTTGTTGGGCCGGCCCGGCTGCTTGATCATCTGCTGGCGCAAAAAGTGAAAAGTTGTCAGCACCTTCTTGCGGCTCTCGTCGGCATAAACCTCAACGTCGTCGCCGACCGCGTTTGCCGGAAAGAAGCCAACTACGGCTTTTGCCGTCAGCCACTTCTCGCCGACGACCCGCTGCAGCATGGCCTGGGCATCGTTAAATAGGTTCGTTGCTGCCTTGCCGACCTTGGGATCTCTGAGGATGGCGGGGTAATTTCCAGCCAGTTCCCAAGTGCGGAAGAACGGTGTCCAGTCAATGCTTGACGTCAGCTCGCCAAGGTCAAAGTCATCAAATGTCTGTACGCCGAGAAAGGTCGGCTTCGCCGTTTGGTGGCTTGCCCAATCAATAGCGTGCCGATTTTCACGCGCTTTGCGCGAACTTAGTTGCTGTGTTTTGGTTTCCCTGCCCTCGTGGGCGGTTCTCAGGTCAATATATTCCTTAGCAACCTCAGCAACAAAACCATCGCGTTGGGTGTCGCTGACTAGACGCGTAGCAACGCCGACGGCGCGCGATGCATCGGCGACATGGACCACTGTATGTCCGTATTTCGGCGCGATTTTCACCGCAGTATGAATCTTGGAGGTTGTCGCCCCTCCGATCAGCAGAGGCAGTTCGAAGCCCTGGCGCTTCATCTCAGCGGCGACGATGGTCATCTCCTCCAGAGATGGCGTGATTAGGCCAGACAGGCCGATCATGTCAGCGCCGACCTCTTTGGCGGTCTGCAGAATCTTGCTGTGCGGGACCATAACGCCGAGGTCGATGACTTCGAAGTTGTTACACTGCATGACGACACCGACGATGTTTTTGCCGATGTCATGGACGTCGCCTTTGACGGTGGCCATGACGATCTTGCCCTTAGCTTTGGCACTACCGGATTTTTCCGCCTCTATATAGGGGATCAAGTGAGCAACCGCCTGCTTCATGACGCGGGCGCTCTTGACCACCTGTGGCAAGAACATTTGGCCTGACCCGAACAGGTCGCCGACGATATTCATGCCGTCCATCAGCGGGCCTTCAACAACGTCAATGGGATGACTTGCCTGCTGACGCGCCTCCTCGGTGTCTGCAACAACGAATTCGTTGAGGCCTTTGACCAAGGCATGGGCTAGTCGTTCGGCGATCGGCTTCTCGCGCCAGCTCAAGTCGGTCTTGCTGTCGTGTTTCTGCCCCTCAGCTTGATCAGCTATTTCCAAAAGCCTTTCGGCGGCATCTTCGCGCTGGGCAAGAACGACATCCTCGACTCGTTCGCGCAGGTCGTCGGGAATGTCGGCGTAAACCGCAAGCTGGCCGGCATTGACGATTCCCATGTCCATGCCGGACTTGACGGCGTGGTACAGAAATACCGCGTGCATGGCTTCGCGTACTGCATCATTGCCGCGGAATGAAAAGCTCATGTTGCTGACCCCACCGCTAGTCAAGGCGTAAGGCAGCTGGCGTTTGATGGCTTTGACCGCCTCGATGTAGTCCAGTGAGTAACGGTCGTGCTCGACGATGCCTGTGGCGATAGGAAAGATATTGGGATCGAAGATGATATCCTCGGGTGGGAACCCGACATCCTCCGTCAAGATTCGGTAACAGCGCGTGCAAATTGCCACCATGCGCTCAAAGGAATCCGCCTGCCCATCCTCGTCGAAGGCCATCACGACTGTGGCTGCGCCGAAGCGGCGTATTTCGTGAGCTTGTTCGATGAAAGGTGCCTCGCCTTCCTTCAGGCTGATCGAATTAACCACGCCCTTGCCTTGTACGCACTTTAGTCCTGCGACCACTGCCGACCAGCGCGACGAATCGATCATGATTGGCACCCGGGCGATGTCGGGTTCGGTGGCTACTAACTTGAGAAAGCGGTCCATGGCTACCGGCGCATCAAGCATCGCGTCATCCATATTGATGTCGATGATCTGTGCACCGTTCGCCACCTGTTGGCGGGCAACATCCAACGCCACTTCAAAATCGCCATCCAGGATGAGTTTTTTAAAGCGCGCTGAGCCGGCGACGTTGGTCCGTTCGCCAACATTGACGAAGCCGGTGACGTCGTTGAACGTCATCGGCTCCAGACCGCTCAGGCGGCACTGGACTGCAATGTCGGGTAGCGTTCTGGGTTGGATGTCGCATACTGCCTCGGAAATCGCGGCAATATGCTCGGGCGTTGTGCCGCAGCAGCCACCAACGATGTTGACTAGCCCTGCCTCGGCCCATTCGCTGATCGCGTTAGCCATGAATTCGGGCGTGTCGTCGTAGCCGCCAAAGGCGTTGGGTAACCCGGCATTGGGGTGACAGCTAACATAGGTAGCGCTGACCCGCGATAGCTCTTGGACGTACTGTCGCAGTTCCGTGGCGCCGAGCGCACAGTTTAGGCCTATAATCAGTGGCCGGGCGTGGGCTACAGAATTCCAAAAGGCCTCTGTCGTTTGACCTGACAGGGTGCGTCCCGAGGCGTCGGTAATGGTACCCGATATCATCACCGGTAGCCGGTACCCCTGCTCGTCGAAGGTCTGCTCTAGCGCATAGATTGCCGCCTTGGCGTTTAGTGTGTCGAAGACCGTCTCGATCAACAATAAATCGGCGCCACCATCGATCAAGCCCCGCGCCGCTTCGCGATAGACGGCGACGAGGTCGTCAAAGGCAACGTTACGGAAGCCAGGATCGTTGACGTCTGGTGAAATTGATGCAGTACGACTAGTCGGCCCCAGCACGCCAGCGACGAAGCGCGGCTTATCTGGTTGGGTTGTCGCTATATCGTTGATGGCGTCGCGGGCTAGCTGGGCGCCAGCGTAGTTAAGCTCATAGGCTAGATCCTGCATGCCATAGTCGGCCATGCTGATGCGCGTTGAATTGAAGGTATTGGTCTCAAGGATGTCGGCACCGGCGTCTAGGAAATGGTTATGGATGTCCTTGATGATGTTTGGTTGTGTGATGGTTAGCAGGTCATTATTGCCGCGTAGGTCGCTCGGCCAGTTGGAGAAACGCTTCCCACGGAAGTTAGCTTCTGTCAGATTTTCTCCTTGAATCATCGTACCCATTGCGCCGTCAAGCATCAGAATGCGGCTGTCTAATAGGCCACGCAGAACTGACTCCGTATCCTCATGATCGCGCCGTACTGGCTCGCCTTGGGTCAGCGCATCTGTGATTGGGTAGCCTTCCGGAGGTATGGTGACGTGCCTGTCCGGATTAGCTTCGGCCGGTAATGGGTCGTGACTATGTACTTTGCAAGCAGGGCCGTGGTTGTGATTCGGGCTCATGGCTTCAGGCGGCCTTATTTGAGGGGTCTTTTTGGCGAACGCCAAGAATATGACAGATGGCGAAAGCCAGCTCCGCCCGGTTCAGGGTGTAGAAATGGAAACAATCGACGCCTTGGGCTGACAGCGCCCGGCACTGTTCAGCGGCGACCGTGGCGGCAACTAGCTTGCGGGTCTCGGGGTCATCGTCTAGTCCCTCGAACAAATCGGCCATCCACGACGGCACGCTGGCGCCACACATACCGGCGAATTCGACAACGCGGGCGAAGTTGGTAACCGGCAGGATGCCGGGGATCAACGGCACGCTGATTCCAGAGGCCGTAGCCCGGTCGCGAAAACGTAAGAAACTATCTACATCGAAAAAGAACTGGGTGATTGCGCGTGTTGCGCCGGCATCGACTTTGCGCTTCAGATTATCGAGATCGGCCTCGGCGCTAGGCGCATCTGGGTGCATTTCCGGGTAGGCGGCGACGCTGATTTCGAATTCGGCGATATTGCGCAAGCCGGCTACCAGGTCGGCGGCATAGGCGTAGCCGCCGGGATGGGGGGCATAGGGCCCGTATGTGTCCGTGGGATCACCACGCAGCGCGACGATGTGGCGGATCCCGCCCTGCCAGTAACGCCGGGCGATAGCGTCTATTTCCTCGCGCGTGGCGCCAACGCAGGTCAGGTGCGCCGCCGGCTCTAGGTCGGTCTCGCGGCGGATACGGGTTACCGTGGCGTGGGTCCGCTCACGGGTCGTTCCGCCGGCGCCATAGGTGACTGAAACATATGCGGGTTTGAGAGGCGCCAGCCGCTGAACGCATTCCCAGAGGGTCTGCTCCATCATGTCTGTCTTTGGCGGAAAGAACTCGAACGAGACTTGAACGTCCTTGGGTAATGGCGCCGCGACGGTCAGGGGCGTCGCAGCTAGGGCCGTGCGAAGGGGAGCCTCTGCCATAATTAAAATACCTTCCGAAGGGGGTGGCTTTGGGTCTCAACGTGCGGTCGATCGGCACTCCACACGACAACGGTCAGTGGATCGCCGGGCAGCGCGCGCGGCGTGCCGGGCATCAGCCCGGCGGCTGTGAACCAGCCGGAAACCTCATCATTGCTGAATCCCAACCGGCGGTGCTCGTGCTCGCCACGCAGGTGGTCGAGCTGATGCGGTGCTAGATCTGCGACCAGCAGCCGCCCCCCCGGGCGCAACACCCGTGCCGCTTCGGCGATTACGTGGCTGGGATGTTCGGCGAAATGCAGCACCTGATGTACTGTGACTGCATCGAAACTATTGGCTGGGAAGGGCAGGCTGTACATATCCGCTTGGCGCACTCCGCAATTGCTCAATCTCGCGCGGGCAATATTTTCACGCGCCACGGCAAGCATCTCCGTCGATTGGTCGATGCCCTGGGCGTGTTGGACGTACCGTGCCAAGACTTCCAACATGCGACCTGTGCCGGTGCCAATATCTAGGAGGCTTTCCGTATCCGCGGGTAGCAGGTTGCGCAACGCCGCTTCAACCTCGCCCTCGTCGGCATGGAGGGCGCGCACAGCGCCCCAGCGCAGGGCATTGCGGCGGAAATAATTTGCCGCCGCCGCGGCACGGCGATCCAGAATGGCCTTCAGACGTACTGCGTCCAGCTCCAGGATAGGATCACGCCCCGGCGCGAGTGCCAATAGCCCGCGCGCCACGTCGGCGTCGCGGCCGCGACGGGTAAGGCGGTAAAACACCCAGGTCCCTTCGCGCAGCCGTTCCAGCAGGCCGGCTTCGGCCAGCACTTTAAGATGCCGCGACACCCGGGGCTGGCTTTGGCCTAGCACGTCGACTAATTCGCTGACGGTTAACTCGCCTTGGGCGCAAAGAGCGAGAATGCGTAACCGCGACGGCTCCGCTACTGCCCGTAAACTAGCAAGTAGTCCGGCAACTTCTCCGCCGTTCTTTTGGATGGAATTTCTGTCCACCTATATTTCCGCCTTTTTGATTTATATAAAGATATATTTATATATTAATTATAGTAAGACCATTACCGCAAATCAATTGGATTTGTCACGGGGGGCCCGAAACCGGCTAGTAGGTCTGGTCCAAGGGCTATAGTTGTGCACGTTACCAAGGCATAGATGACGACGCCCTGCGAATTGAGGCCTATGGCCACATCGCTCGGGCGCTGTCGGGGCTACTGCGCAGCTCCACGCACGGCGTGGCACCTTGGTCTTATCCGCGCGGTTAGCGGGTCAGCGGCTTATACTTAATCCGGTGAGGCTGGTCGGCGTCAGAGCCGATGCGCTTGTGCTTGTCGGCTTCGTAGTCTCCGTAGTTTCCCTCGAACCATACCACTTGGCTGTCGCCCTCGAAGGCGATGATGTGGGTGGCGATGCGGTCAAGGAACCAGCGGTCATGGCTGATGACCACGGCGCAGCCGGCAAAGGCCAGCAGCGCGTCTTCTAGGGCCCGCAGGGTCTCGACGTCAAGATCGTTGGTCGGTTCGTCGAGCAGGATGACGTTGGCGCCCGATTTCAGCATTTTTGCCAGATGCACCCGGTTGCGCTCGCCGCCTGACAGGCTGCCGACCTTTTCTTGCTGATCGCTGCCCTTGAAGTTGAACTGGGAAACATAGGCCCGGCTGGCCATCGACCGTTTGCCTAGCTGGACTTCATCAAGCCCGCCGCTGATCTCTTGCCATACAGTCTTGCTTGCATCGAGGCTGTCGCGCGATTGGTCGACGTAGCCCAGCACCACCGTGTCGCCAACCCGCAAGGTGCCGCTATCGGGTTCCTCCCCCTTGGTAATCATGCGAAAAAGTGTCGTCTTCCCGGCACCGTTGGGGCCGATGACGCCAATGATGCCGCCAGGTGGGAGGCGAAAGTTCAGGTCCTCGATCAGCAGGCTGTTGCCGTAGCCCTTGCGCACTTCCACTGCATCGATGACCAGATCACCGAGACGCGGTCCTGGAGGAATGATGATCTGCGCCGAACCCAGTGACTGGTCCCCAGCCTGGGTGAGTAGGGTTTCGTAAGAGGTCACGCGAGCCTTGCTCTTGGCCTGGCGAGCGCGTGGTGACTGGCGAATCCATTCGAGCTCTTGTTTTAGAACGCGCTGGCGGGCACTTTCCTCACGCTCTTCCTGCCCTAGGCGTTTGGCCTTCTGTTCCAGCCAGGATGAATAGTTGCCTTCGTAGGGGATACCGAGGCCGCGGTCGAGTTCCAGAATCCAGCTGGTTACGTTATCGAGGAAGTAGCGGTCATGGGTAACGATCATCACCGTACCGTCGTAGTCCTGCAGAAAACGTTCTAACCAGGCGACTGATTCCGCATCAAGGTGGTTGGTTGGTTCGTCAAGAAGCAACAGGTCGGGCTTCTGCAACAATAATCGTGCCAGCGCCACCCGGCGGCGTTCCCCGCCGGAGATTTTGGTGACATCGGCGTCGCTCGGCGGGCAGCGTAGGGCATCCATAGCGATGCCAACAGTACGCTCAAGGTCCCAGCCATCAGCCGCATCAATCTTTTCCTGCAACTCGCCTTGCTCAGTCAGCAGTGCGTTCATTTCGTCGTCGTCCATTGGCTCGGCAAATTTGGCGCTGACCTCATTAAAGCGGTCGAGCAGTGCCTTTACCTCGGCTAGGCCCTCGGTAACGTTCCCTTCGACATCCTTGCTTGGGTCGAGGTCGGGCTCCTGCGACAGGTAGCCGACGGTTGCGCCTGCCGCCGCCCAGGCTTCGCCGGTGAAATCCTCGTCCATGCCGGCCATGATTTTCATCAAGGTCGACTTGCCAGCGCCATTGACGCCGAGCACGCCGATTTTCACTCCGGGCAGGAAAGACAGCGTAATGCCCTTAAGGATTTCGCGGCCACCAGGGAAGGTCTTGGACAGATCCTTCATCACATAGACGTATTGATAACTCGCCATCGGGCGCTCCGGCGTCTGAAAATAGAAAATGGGACGGCTAGCCCCGTGCTGCGCTTTGTAGCGGCTGCGTCCCGTGTGGGCAATGCAGGCGCGATAAGCTCGAGGGAACCCCTACCGGGCAATTGCGTCTGGCGCCATAAAGAATATTTTTGTTTGGGGATGGAACAAGTTAAATAAGAGGGCAGTTGCGCCACCCGCTGGGATGCGCCGAGACCGGGAGAAACCAGTGTCTATTAACGTTACCCCCTTGTCGCCACAGTTTGGCGCTCGCATTACCGGAGCTAATATTGCTGATGGCATAGACGACAGGACGTTCGCCGAAATCCGCTCGGCGTTTGATGAATTCGCCATCCTAATTTTCCCCAACCAGCCGTTAAGCGACGAACAGCAGATCGCCTTCAGTACCCGTTTCGGGCCGCTGGAATCATCGACTGGCCCCAATCCTGGTAGAGGCTCCCATTTTGCCCGCCAGTCGAATATCGATATCAAAACCGGTGACCAGATACCACCCGACGATCGGCGCATGTTTTACCAAAAGGCCAATATGCTGTGGCACGCGGATTCGACGTTTAAGAAAACACCTTCCCTGTGCTCGATGCTATCGGCGCGCGAAGTGCCGGCGGAAGGCGGCGCTACCGAATTCGCCTCGACGCGGGCCGCTTATGAATCCCTTCCGGCTTCAACCAAGGCGGAAATTGAAGACGTAATCGTCGAGCATAGCTTCGTCCATTCCCGCCGCATCGTCGGTTTTGAATTCACGCCAGAGGAGGCGGCTTACTTTCCTGGCGCCCGCCATCGCCTAGTAACGGTTAGTCCCAATAACATGCGTAAGGGCCTGATGATCGGTGTGCATGCGGTCCGCATCCTCGGCTGGACCGAAGATAAGAGCCGGGCCCTGCTCGACGACCTACTAGCCCGGGCGACGCGGCCGGAAAACAGCTTTCGCCACGAATGGGGTGAGGGTGACGTAGTGATCTGGGACAACCACAATGCCCTGCATCGGGCGACGCCGTATGATGCGGCCAAATACCGCCGCTTGATGCAGCGGACGACTATATCCACTGGAGTAGAGTCGCTGTATTGAGAGTGTTTCGCCTTGAACTAGTTAAGCGCGCAGTAAGGGTTCAATCTTTTTGGCAGCACTGCATTCTGTTAAACGCATAAACGCGGACTATGGTCGACCGTCATCCTTAAAAAAACCATCAAATCAATCACTTGCCACGACAACACGCAAGTTTGGTGGGCCCGGCAGGACTTGAACCTGCAACCAGACCGTTATGAGCGGCCGGCTCTAACCAGTTGAGCTACGGGCCCTTACTTTGAGGGTATAATACTAGGCGGCGTTTAGGGATTATTTTCTGTGCGGTTTGGTATAATGCAGATTTTAGAAGTCGTCGATAGGGGTAAGCCATCTTAAGACGAGCCCCTCCCCCGCTGTAGCAGGGGTTTTCACAATTTGTAGTGTTAATATTGATTAGTAATCGAGGAAGCTACGTAGTTTGCGGCTCCGGCTCGGGTGTTTGAGCTTGCGCAGCGCCTTGGCCTCGATCTGGCGAATGCGTTCGCGGGTGACGCTGAACTGCTGGCCGACTTCCTCGAGGGTATGGTCGGTGTTCATGCCGATACCAAAGCGCATGCGTAGTACGCGTTCCTCACGGGCCGTCAGGCTAGCCAGTACCCGCGTAGTTGTTTCGCGCAGGTTGGCGTTGATGGCGGCTTCCAGGGGTTGAACGGCGTTCTTATCCTCGATGAAGTCGCCGAGGTGGCTGTCCTCCTCATCGCCGATCGGCGTTTCTAGGCTGATTGGCTCCTTGGCTATCTTCAGTACTTTCCGGACCTTGTCGAGCGGCATGCCTAGTTTCTGGGCGAGTTCTTCCGGTGTCGGCTCACGACCGATCTCATGCAGCATCTGGCGGCTGGTGCGAACTAGTTTATTAATCGTCTCGATCATGTGCACCGGAATACGAATGGTGCGTGCCTGATCGGCGATGGAACGGGTGATTGCTTGTCTAATCCACCAGGTGGCGTAGGTCGAAAATTTATAGCCGCGGCGGTATTCGAATTTATCGACTGCCTTCATCAGGCCGATGTTGCCTTCCTGAATTAGGTCGAGGAACTGTAGCCCACGGTTGGTATATTTTTTGGCGATTGAAATGACGAGCCGCAGGTTAGCTTCGATCATTTC
Organism: Alphaproteobacteria bacterium; assembly: GCA_963580965.1. Classification (GTDB taxonomy): domain Bacteria; phylum Pseudomonadota; class Alphaproteobacteria; order Rhodospirillales; family CAMCUA01; genus CAMCUA01. Next base: position 12,084 of record CAUZNJ010000006.1, read on the forward strand.
CTTCTTGGCCTTGCCGGCTTCCCGCTCTCCCTTCTTGACTGTTTGCACGATACGGCGGAAATCGCCGACCGGCAGGCCGGACTCGGTGGAAATTGCGGCGACGTTGTCACGAATATCGACAACCTCTTCAGTATGCTTGGTGGCAAATCGCTTCCATCCACGGCCCGGCAGACTGGCGACGGACTCCATCCAATTTGGTTGTAGTTCATGGCCAAAGTAGCGCTCGAGGAAGTCCTCTCGCTTGATCTTGCAATTAATGGCGTAGCGGAGCATCCGCCCCTCGAAGTCGATCAGCATCTTGTTAAGGTTATATAGTTGTTCGACGAGCTGCTCGATGCGGGCATTGTTAAGGTGAACCTGATCCATCAGGTCGACTAATTCCTGGTGAAGCTTGTCGTAGCGCCGCTCCTGCGGTTTTGATAGGTCCTCGCCGAGATGTAATTTTTCCAGACGGGTCGTTTGCAGGCGGTGCATTTTTGCATAGGTGGAGGAAATTAGCCTGAAGGTCTCTAGCACCATTGGGTTCAGCTTGGCTTCAAGCGCGGCGAGCGAAAGATTATTCTCCTCGGAATCTTCATCCTCATCATCGTCATCGGTTGCTTCGGGCTTGGCTTCTCCCTCAACGGCTTTCGCCCCGCCGTTGACTTCGGGTGTTTCAGTGGGGGCTAGGCCGTGGCTATTACTGTTGGCGGCGCCGTTTAAATTCTCGAGCTCGACGGTAACGGGCGTTGCCTCGGAGATCACGCCGGTTGCTTCACTCTCCGCTCCGCCTTCGCCGGGGATTGCGACGTGCGTCGCCTCCAGGTCAATGATGTCGCGCAGCAGAATATCGCCTGTGATCAACTGATCGTGCCAGTTGGAAATGGCGCGCATGGTCATCGGGCTTTCGTAGATGCCGCGGATCATCATGTCACGACCGGCCTCAATGCGCTTAGCGATGGCAATTTCGCCCTCGCGCGACAACAGCTCGACGCTACCCATCTCGCGCAGGTACATTCGCACGGGATCGTCGGTGCGGCCGATATCATCCGCATCGACATTGCCGCTGCCGCTAGTGGTAGTGGCAGTTTCTCCATCGCCGCTATCGGAGGCAGGCGTCGCATCGTCGGATTCTTCGTTCTCAACGACGTTGATGCCCATTTCGGACAGCATAGACATTGTGTCTTCAATTTGTTCAGATGACACTTGGTCAGGGGGTAGGGCGCTATTCAGCTCGTCATAGGTGACGTAGCCGCGCTCCTTGCCGCGGGCGATCATTTTCTTGACAGCGGCGCCCAGTGAATCAAGGAGGGGGCTGTCCGGAGCGTCGCCCTGAGTTTCCTGGGTTTCCGCCGCGTTGGTCGCTTTTGTTGCCATGCTTGATCCGCTCCACTCTTCCCGCCGGAAATAGCCACCAATAGTTCAGCGCCCAATCGTCCGAGCACTACTTTCAGGACTCTCCCTGACCCGCTGCTAGCCGGCGCCGCCTGATGGCGTGTCCTCGTATTGGTCTGCTGCCGAGGCTTCCTCTTGTTGCTGACGCTGTACCAGCAACATTCGCATACGGTCGAAGGCCTCTTCCGTCATGTCTTCGGCAAGACGCCTTTTGGCTTCCTCGATATCGTCGAGGAGGCCCTTGTCCGTATAGCGTCCGTAAGTTTCCTCCCAGCCGATCCGCGCCGTTGCCGCCGGGGTGCCGGGACGAGCAAAGAAGGCATGTTCGAATATCTGCGGACTTGTTACAGACACGACGGCTTCCGCAAATCCACTAAGCCTCAGGCGAAGTTCTAGTGCTTCTCTGTCAAGTCCTTCTTCTTCCGCTAAGGTCTTTAAGACCTCCTGCCGCAAATTGTCAAGATCGGGCACTAAAAACGAAAGCAATCCAAGGCGTTCGCCAATATCGTCAAAAAGCTGGGGGTGGTTAATCAAAGTTGCTAAAAGTATCTGCTCGCGCACCCGGCCCATATCCACCTTGGGTGCCATGGCTTGGTTGCTATCCATGCTGATGAAACCGGTGTTTGGCCGGCGGCTATTATGACTTGATCGCGAAGGCCATAGCCGCTCGCGGAAGCCGCGGCGAAAATGGCTACGAACCGTGGTATCGGTGATGTTAGCGGTATGTTTATCGAGCCGTTGCTGCAATGCAGCCCGGGCCTCTGGTGTTGCGGGGACTCTCCCGCCGCTTTCAATGCTCCACAGGGCTTCTGATAAAGGCACTGCTGCGGCCAATACCCGCGTCATGGCCTCGCGGCCCTGGCTCGTGACCAGGCTGTCGGGGTCCTCACCGGGGGGTAGGAGGGCAAAGCGTAGGCCAAATTCAGGCTTGAGAAGGGGCAATGCACGTTCCGCCGCGCGGGCGGCTGCTTGTTGACCGGCGCGGTCGCCGTCAAAGCATAGCACCGCCTCCGTCGCTAGACGCCATAGCAAGGCAAACTGTTCTTCTGTTAGCGCTGTGCCGAGTGGTGCGACGGCATTCTCGATTCCGGCTCGGTTCAGGGCGATAACGTCCATATAACCCTCGGTGACGATGACGGAGTTTGCGTTACGCGCTGCGCGGGAAGCTTGATTCAGGCCATAGAGGACCGAACCTTTGTGAAACAGGGGCGTTTCCGGCGAATTTAAGTACTTGGGCTCGCCATCGGCAACAATACGGCCGCCAAAGGCGATGGCCCGGCCGCGCCGATCGGTGATGGGAAACATGATCCGGCCGCGAAAGCGGTCGTAGGGTTTGCGTGCTGTATCTTCGATCTCAATTAGCAGCCCTGCTTCGATCAGGGCTGCCTCGTCAATACCCTCTCGGCCAAGAGCCCCCTTGATGGCGGTGCGGGAATTGGGCGCGTAGCCGAGGCGAAATCGGGCAATTGTTTCGTCATCCAAGCCGCGCCCGCGCAGGTATGTCGCAGCAGCCTTGCCTTCGGGCATGTGTAGGCAACGTTCAAAATAGCGGGTGGCCGCCTCGACGACCCCGTACAGGGATTGACGTTTCTTGTTGCGTGCTTGTTCCTCTGGCGTATCCGCCGGTATTGGCACCCCGGCGAGACCAGCCAGCCGTTCTACTGCATCCGGAAAGCTCAGGCCTTCCACCTTCATAACGAAGTCGATGACGTCGCCGTGCTCGCCGCTGGAAAAGCAGTGGTAAAAGCCCTTTTCTGGAACTACCGTAAAGGAAGGTGATTTTTCATTTTGAAACGGACTGAGGCCGACAAATTCGCGACCGCGGCGTGCCAGCTTAACATGCCGCCCGACGACCTCACCAAGGTCAACACGAGCCCGAATCTCATCCAAAAATTGGGGCGAAAACGCCATATTATCCTTCCGCGGTCCTTGTGTTGGGCGTGCTGGTCCGCGCGTACGGCTCTATTCTACGCGAAATGGCTCGTAACGGCAGTGATGAATATCAAACCTTATGCCCGTTATTCCCAGTTCTCCACAGGCTAGAAAAATTCAGGACAAGCGCTGTTTGACAATGGCACTGGCCTTGGCAAAATCCATCTGACCGGGATAGGCTTGGCGCAAGACCGCCATGATGCGGCCCATATCCTTAAGGTTTTGGGCACCGAGATCGCTCAGAACTTTGTCTATGGCGGTTTGGGTTGCGGCTTCGTCGAGCGGGTTGGGTAAAAAACGCCGGATAATCTCGATTTCATTTAGTTCCTGGTCGGACAGATCTTTGCGCCCGCCCTGCTCGTAGAGGGCGGCACTTTCGTGACGCTGCTTCACCATCGACTGCAATAGCGTCAAAATTTCAGCGTTCGGAACGCCGTCCGTGTTTCCGTGGGATCGAGTTGCGATGTCACGGTCTTTAAGCGCAGCAAGGATGAGACGGATGGTCGAAACCGCCGTCGTATTCTTCTCTTTCATCGATGATTTTAGCGCGTCCCTGAGGCTAGAACGGAGCATTGTTGTCCCCACTTAAGTCTCCAAGTAGGCAGACGGTATATAAGATAGCCGAGAAAGGCAAATGCAAAGAATCATCTAACTCTTTGATATGACACAAAACATTTAACAGCGTGGGTCTTGACTGCGACGTACTATATGATTATCAACGCGCCGGTGCCCCGCGAGTACCATCGATTGCACCACCGATGGCGGCGCAGGGACGCCCCGGAGACGAGGACTGCCCACATGCCGACTGCCGAACGAACGACCGCGCTGCACGTCGCGGCGCCGGCCGTTGCCGCCCGCCCACCAGGAACGAACGCCGCCCTGGTTCTTGCTGATGGCACCATTCATTGGGGGGAAGGAGCGGGAGCTCACGGCACGGCGGTTGGCGAAGTCTGTTTCAATACGTCATTGACCGGCTATCAAGAGATCATGACGGACCCCTCTTATGCCGGACAAATCATCACGTTTACCTTTCCCCACATCGGTAATGTTGGGGCCAATCCCGAAGATGTCGAGACAATAAAGTCTCCGGTTCGCGGGTGTATTTTTCGCTCTTCGATTACCGAGCCTTCTAACTGGCGTGCGACCCAACATCTCAACTCGTGGTTGCGGGGCCAGAATTTGACGGCGATTACTGGCGTTGATACCCGCCGCCTAACCCGGTGCATCCGAAACGGCGGGGCGCCGAACGGGGTTATCTGTTTCCCCGCCGATGGTATAATTGACGTCGCGGCGCTGCTCACCCAGGCGGGCGCTTGGCCGGGGTTGGAGGGCATGGACCTCGCCAGTGAAGTTACCTGCCGTCAGAGCTACTCCTGGGATCAAACGGAGTGGTGCCTTGAAGGGGGCTATGGCCGGCAGGGAAAGCCCCGTCACAGGGTCGTCGCTGTAGATTTCGGCGCTAAACTCAATATTCTGCGCTGCCTCGCGGCAACTGGCTGCGAGGTCATGGTCGTGCCGGCGGATACAGACGCAGAAACGATACTCGGCCTTAAGCCAGACGGCATCTTCCTGTCCAACGGCCCCGGCGATCCAGCGGCGACCGGCATGTATGCCGAGATGGCTATCCGTAAACTGGTCGATAGTGGCTTGCCTATTTTTGGCATCTGCCTCGGCCATCAGCTGCTGGCCCGCTCGCTCGGCGCGACAACGCGCAAGATGCACATGGGTCATCGTGGTGCCAACCAGCCGGTCAAGGACCTGGAAACCGGCCGGGTAGAAATTACCAGCCAGAATCACGGCTTTGTCGTCGATACTGGAACTCTACCTGCCGGAGTTGTTCAGACTCACGTTTCGCTATTCGACGGCAGTAACGAGGGACTGCGGGTGGAGGGTAAGCCGATCTTTTCTGTCCAATACCATCCGGAAGCTTCTCCCGGTCCGCACGATGCGCACTATCTGTTCGTTCGGTTTATCAAGCTGATGGACGATGATCACTAATGCCCAAACGTACTGATTTAAAGTCCATTCTCATCATCGGCGCCGGGCCGATCATCATTGGCCAAGCTTGCGAATTTGACTATTCGGGCGCGCAGGCATGCAAGGCGCTTCGCGAAGAGGGCTATCGGGTCATTCTCATCAATTCCAATCCGGCGACCATCATGACCGACCCGGATATGGCGGACGCTACCTATATCGAGCCGATCACCCCGGATATGGTGGCCAAGGTCATTGCTCGCGAAAAACCAGATGCGATATTACCGACCATGGGCGGTCAGACGGCACTGAACACGGCTATGGCCCTACATCGCGACGGGCGGCTAGAGGAATCTGGCGTCGAATTGATTGGCGCGAGTGCCGAGGCCATCGAGAAGGCTGAGGACCGACTATTATTCCGGGACGCCATGGAGAAAATTGGCCTGAGTTGCCCTCTAAGCCGCCTGGTTACAAACATGGACGAGGCCCACCAGGCCATGGCTGAGATCGGTCTGCCGTTGATTATCAGGGCGTCTTTCACGCTGGGCGGCATCGGCGGCGGCATTGCCTATAACCGGAGCGAGTTCGAGAAAATCGTTGCCTCGGGGATAGCAGCATCACCAGTCCATGAAGTGCTGGTTGAGCAGTCCGTGCTCGGTTGGAAAGAGTACGAGATGGAGGTGGTCCGCGACAACGTCGACAACTGCATCATCATTTGCTCCATTGAAAACATCGATCCCATGGGTGTGCATACTGGCGATTCGGTGACGGTGGCGCCGGCGCTAACGCTGACCGACAAGGAATACCAGATCATGCGCAACGCCTCGATCGCGGTGCTGCGCGAGATTGGCGTCGATACGGGTGGGTCTAACGTGCAATTCGCCGTCAACCCAGCTGATGGAAAGATGATCGTCATCGAGATGAACCCGCGCGTCTCGCGGTCCTCGGCGCTAGCATCAAAGGCGACTGGATTTCCCATTGCGAGGATTGCTGCCAAGCTCGCCGTTGGCTATCGCCTTGACGAGCTGATGAACGATATTACGGGCGTTACGCCGGCGTCCTTTGAGCCGACCATCGATTACGTGGTAACCAAATTTCCTCGCTTCACCTTTGAAAAGTTCCCGGGGGCGGATTCGTTGCTGACGACCTCGATGAAATCGGTAGGGGAGGCCATGGCTATTGGCCGTTGCTTTACAGAGTCGCTGCAGAAGGGGCTGAGGTCTCTGGAGACGGACTATACCGGGCTCGATGATGTCGTCATCGAAGGGGCCGAAGGACCGGACGGCAAAGATAGAATCCTTGCAGCACTGGCCATGCCGCGCGCCGACCGCTTGCTGGTCATCGCCCAAGCATTCCGACACGGCCTCAGCATCGAGGCGATTAACGCTGCATGCCATTACGACCCGTGGTTCCTCGAACAGATCCGCGCCATTGTGTCCGTTGAGGAAACTGTTATACGCGAAGGCCTGCCCGATGACGTCCACGGCCTTCGCAAATTGAAATCCATGGGTTTCTCTGATGAGAGGCTGGCGAGGCTTGCCGGCCTTGACGCGTCGGTCGTGGCGGCGTGTCGCGAGGCACACGGCCTGTATCCTGTATATAAGCGGGTTGATACCTGCGCCGGAGAGTTCCCGGCGCGTACACCCTACATGTACGGTACCTATGAGACTGACGGTGGAGGCGCGCCGGAATGCGAGGCCGATCCCTCAGATCGCGAGAAGGTCGTAATCCTTGGCGGCGGTCCCAACCGTATCGGCCAGGGAATCGAATTTGACTACTGCTGCGTCCATGCGGCTTATGCTCTGAGCGAGGCGGGGTTCGAGACCATCATGGTCAACTGCAATCCGGAAACGGTATCGACAGATTATGATACTTCTGACCGGCTGTATTTCGAGCCGCTGACCGCCGAAGACGTTATAGGCCTGATCCGAAAAGAGCAGATGCGTGGCAACCTGCGTGGTGTCATTGTCCAACTCGGTGGGCAGACGCCCCTGAAGCTGAGCAAGGCATTGGAAGCGGCCAGCATTCCAATCCTTGGAACTACTCCGGACGCCATTGACCTTGCCGAGGACCGCGAGCGTTTCCAGCTTCTGCTTATCGAGCTCGGCCTTCGCCAGCCCGTTAATGGGCTCGCCACGTCAATGGACCAAGCGCTCGATGTTGCCGGGAGAATTGGTTATCCACTGGTCATCAGGCCGTCTTACGTGCTCGGTGGACGGGCGATGGAGATCGTCCATGACGAATCTAATTTGCGGCGCTACATGGAAGAAGCCGTGCGTGTCAGCGGCACCAGTCCCATACTTTTGGATTCATTCCTTAAAGACGCGGTGGAAGTGGATGTCGATGCCATTTGCGACGGTACGGACGTTTATGTTGCCGGCATCATGCAGCATATCGAGGAAGCGGGTATTCATTCCGGCGATTCTGCCTGCTCGCTGCCGCCCCATTCACTTTCTCCCGCCATTATCAGCGAAATTGAGGGCCAGGCCCAGCGGCTAGCACTGGCCCTTGGCGTTGTCGGCCTGATGAATGTGCAGTTCGCGTTGCAGGGAGATGATATCTATATTCTTGAAGTTAATCCGCGCGCTAGCCGCACGGTGCCCTTCGTTGCCAAGGCAACGGGCATACCCGTGGCCAAGATTGCTGCCCGTGTGATGGCGGGTGAAAAACTTGCTGACTTTGATCTTGGCAATCGGCCAAGAACCGGACATGTCGCCGTCAAGGAAGCGGTTTTTCCCTTTGCCCGTTTCCCCGGCGTTGATGTGCTGCTCGGTCCAGAGATGCGCTCGACGGGCGAGGTAATGGGCCTAGACAAAAATTTTGAGCGGGCCTTTGCTAAATCTCAGCTTGGCGCCGGAGCGTCCCTACCGCTGGAAGGAACGGTATTTATTTCTGTCAAGGATCGGGATAAGGCCGCGGTTAGCTTGGTGGCGCGGCGGCTTGCTGCCATGGGCTTTCGGCTGCTGGCTACATTCGGCACCTGCGCCGCCTTACGCGACGTTGGGTTGGAGGTGGTGTGGGTCAATAAGGTGTTGCAAGGGCGGCCGCATTGCGTCGATGCAATTATCAGTGGCGAGGTTCAGATGGTGATTAATACAACCGAGGGAATGCAGGCCCGTGCCGATAGCTTCAGCATCCGTCGCGAAGCGGTAGCTCATGCCGTGCCCCATTATACTACGATTGCGGGTGCGGATGCGGCGGTTGGCGCCATTGAAGCTCTGCGCGCAGGGGTCCTTGAAGTGGCACCTCTGCAATCGTACTTTAAATAATCAGTTTGCAGGGGCTGCCTAGCATAGCGCATCAGTAGCTCCTCCAGACGTTGGAGGAAATCGGCTGTATGTGTCATGCTGCCGTGAAGGATTCGGGATTATGGAAAAAATTCCCACGACTCGTGATGGCTTGTCTCAGCTTGAAGACGAACTGCACCGCCTCAAGAGCGAGGAGCGGCCGGCGATAATTCGCGCCATCGCTGAAGCCCGCGAGCACGGTGATCTTTCTGAGAACGCTGAATACCACGCCGCAAGGGACCGTCAGAGCTTCGTTGAAGGCCGGGTGTTGATATTGGATGATATTATTAGCCGTGCCGAGGTGATCGACACCAGCAATCTTACTGGCGACGTTGTGCGTTTTGGTGCGACGGTCCTTCTTGCCGAGGAGGAAACGGACGAGAGGTCCACTTATGTCATTGTAGGTAGCCATGAATCGGACATCGCTAGCGGCCGCCTATCTGTGACCTCACCTTTGGCTAGAGCCTTGATTGGGAAGTCCTTGGGAGATGTTGTCGAAGTTGCAGCGCCGCGCGGCTTCAAGACCTATG